>JBJEHP010000096.1:0-3004 GCA_051876145.1 Coriobacteriales bacterium
CTTCGAGGGCATCGACGCCCTGCGGCGCGAGAACTACGAGAAGATCTACAAAAGCGACCTCGTCGTCGACCGCATCAAGGTCGTCCAGCAGATGATGGCGCGCATGTACGGGCAGTTCGTCGAAGACCTTGAGGCCGGCAGGGAGGATTCGGTTATCTACCGCCACTACCTGCGCTCTTCCATGCAGCGCTACGACTACGAATGGGAGCTTTCGCACCGCGTCGACGACATCGCGGTAGATTTCATCGCTTCCATGACCGACGACTACTTCATCGACCTGTACCGCAAGCTCTATCCGGACGATCCCGTCAACGGGCAGGTCATCTACAAGGACTACTTCTAGGGACGCTCCACGAGTACAATGTCTTGACTTGTGGACGTGCAGCATCTGCTGCGTACAGGAGGTTTATGTACTGCGACAAGACCGTTCTGGACAACGGCATCACCGTCGTCTCGGAGCATATGGATTCCGTGCACTCCGTTGCACTCGGCTTTTGGGTTTATGCGGGCGCCAGGGACGAGACCCCGCACTTCTACGGCATGTCCCATTTCATGGAGCACATGCTCTTCAAGGGTACGCCTACCAGAAGCGCGCTCGACATCTCGACGGCATTCGACGCGATGGGCGCCGAGCTCAACGCCTTCACCTCGCGCGAGTGTACCTGCTTCTACTCTCGCGTCATCGACGAGCACCTGCCCGAGGCATTCGAGATTCTCGCCGACATGGTCGTCAACGCGAGCTTCGACCAAGACGCCATCGACCTCGAGCGCGAGGTCGTCATCGAAGAGATCGCGCGCAACGAGGATTCTCCCGACGAGTACGTCTACGACCTGTTCGCAGACGCGATGTTTCCCACGCATCCGCTCGGCCGCCCCGTGCTCGGCAACCGCACGACCGTGGGCGGTTTCGAGTCGGCGGACATGCGCGAGTACCACGACGCCCACTACACGACGGGCAACCTCGTCGTCGCCGCGAGCGGAAACGTCTCGCACGAACAGCTCGTCGAGCTCTCGAAGAGGTTTTTGTCCGGGATGCAGGCCGGCGCACGGCAGCATCGCGCATTTGCGGCGGAACAGCATCGTGTGCAGCTGTCCTGCCTGCAAAAAGACACCGAGCAGGCGCATGTTCTCATGGGCTATCCCGCCTTCGACACGAACGATCCGCGCAGGTTCGCGCTCGGCATCCTCGATACCGCGTTGGGTGGCGGCATGAGCTCGCGCCTGTTCCAGGAGATTCGCGAGAAACGCGGCCTCGTGTATTCCGTGTACACGACGACCCAGCTCTTCGAGGATGCGGGCGTGTTCGCCGCCTATGCGGGCACGCGACCCGACAACGTGCGCGAAGTGCTCGACGTCATGCAAAAGGAGTTTGCGCTCGCCGCCGCCAAGGGCATCACGCAAGAGGAGCTCGACCGTGCGCGCGAGCTGATCTGTGGTAACTTTGTGTTCAGCATGGAATCGACGCGTGCGCATATGACGCGCCTGGGACGGCTGTTCGTGCTCGGCCTGGACGTTCGCTCGCCCGAGCAGACGCTCGAGGACTACCGTTGTGTGACGCTGCAACAGGTAAACGAAGTGGCTGGGGGCCTGCTCTCGCAGCAGCCCACGGTCGCTGTGGTAAGCCCCCATTCGCAGGGGGATATAGAAAGGATGATCTAGATGATCAAGGTTTTGGTGAGCGGCGCGCTGGGCCGCATGGGCTCCGAGATCTGCAGGGCAGTCGACGGCGCTGACGACATGGAGCTCGTGGGCGGCGTCGACATCATGGCGGGAGAGGGCGCGACCTGCGGCAAGGACGCCGCGAAGGTCTACAACAAGCTTGGGGACGCCATCGCGGACGCGCAGCCCGAGGTCATGATCGACTTCACGCGTCCCGACGCCGCAGAGGGCAACCTCCGCACGGCGCTTTCCAAGGGCGTGCACTGCGTGCTCGGCACGACGGGCCTTTCCGAGGAAAAGCTCCAGACCATCTACGACGAGGCGGCGGCGAACGGCGCCCACCTGTTCCACGCGCCCAACTTCACGACCGGCGCCGTGCTCATGATGCTGTTCGCACAGCAGGCGGCCAAGTACTTCCCTGACGCGGAGGTCATCGAGCTGCACCACGACGGCAAGAAGGACGCGCCGTCTGGCACGGCCATCCGCACGGCGCGCATGATCGCCGCCAACAAGGGCGAGGCATCCACCGCCCCCGGCAAAGAGACCGAGCTCGAGGGCTTCGAGGGCGCGCGTGGCGCGCTCGTCGACGGGGTGCCGGTCCACAGCGTCCGCACCGCCGGCTACGTGGCGCACCAAGAGGTGATCTTCGGCAGCATGGGGCAGACGCTCACCATCCGCCACGACTCCATCGACCGCGCTTCCTACATGCCCGGCATTCTCATGGCCGTGCGTGCGGTCGGCGATTTGGACGGACTTGTCATTGGACTTGAGAACCTGATGGATTAATATTCATCTAGTATTTTTCCATTCCGATAGGAGCTTGCTATGTCAGAGCCATTTTTCGGCCGTACGATCGTCGCATCGGTCACCCCGTTCGACGACGATTTGAATCTTGACCTCAACAGGGCGCAGGAGCTTGCAAATCGTTTCGTCGAGGCTGGCATCGACGCCATCGCCGTGTGCCCGACGACGGGTGAGTGCCCGACGGTGTTCTACGATGACAAGATCAAGCTCTTCGAGGCAGTCCTGGAGGCGGTCGACGGGCGTTGCAAGACCATCGCCTATGTGGGCGACAACTGCACGCAGGACACGATCGACTTCGAGAAGAAGGTCAATCCCATGGGCTTCGACGGCTACCTGTGCGTCGTGCCCTATTACAACAAGCCGCCGCAGGAGGGGCTGTATAGGCACTTCGGCTCGATTGCCCAGGCAACTGACAAGCCGATCATGCTCTACAACATCCCCGGCCGTTCCGTCATCAACATGACTGCCGAGACTACCATCAGGCTCGCCACCGATTACGACAACATCATCGCGATCAAAGAGGCGAGCGGCAAAATGGATC
>JBJEHP010000097.1:0-11229 GCA_051876145.1 Coriobacteriales bacterium
GAACAGGAAATTGGTCTTTTCAATCTTGCGTTGCTTTTCGAGGAACTGACGCGCCTCGTTGGGGAACATGGCGTACATGAGCACGTCTTCCTCGCTGTGGGCGAGGTCCCCAATCTCCTCGGCGACGTCGTCGTAGGTGGTGGTGACAAGCGAGCCGGGCGCCACGTCCGGGTCGAGGGGCAGCTCGTCGCCCAAGACGAGCTTTTGCACCTTCGGGTCGATCTTTCCCGGCGCCTTGCCGTAGTAGCCCGCGATGTAGTCCTTCATCTCCTTGGAGATGACCGACCAGCGCTTGCCCGTCAGGACGTTGAAGACGGACTGCGTGCCGACGATCTGCGACATGGGCGTGACGAGCGGCGGGTAGCCGACCTCGGCGCGCACGCGCGGGATCTCCTTGAGCACGTCGTCCATGCGGTCGGTGGCCTTCTGGATCTCGAGCTGGCTGACGAGGTTGGACATCATGCCGCCCGGGACCTGATGGCTGTAGACGCGCATATGCGAAAGGGTGGAGATGCCGCGCTTGTAGCCCTTGCGCTTGCGGACCTCTTCCCAGTAGTCGGCGATCTCGAAGAGCAGGTCGATGTCGATGCCAGTGTCGTACTCGGACTCCTTGAGTGCCGCGGCGATCATCTCGACCGCGGGCTGGGAGTTGCCGAACGCGAGCGGCGCGGACGCGGTGTCGACGATGGCGGCACCGGCCTCGGCGGCCTTGATGTAGTTGGCGGGCGCCATGCCGCCGACGTAATGGCAGTGGACGTGCACCGGCAGGCCGACCTCGTTGTTGAGCGCCTTGACGAGACGCTCGGTACGGTACGGCGTGAGCATGCCGGCCATGTCCTTGACGGCGATCGTCTTGGCGCCGAGCTCCTTGAGCTGCAGCGCATACTCGACGTAGCTGTCGAGCGTGTGCACGGGGCTCAAGGTGTAGGAGATGGCGCCCTCGAAATGGCCGCCGCACTCGTTGATCGCCTCGGCGCTGTCCTTGACGTTGCGGATGTCGTTGAGCGCGTCGAACACGCGGAAGACGTCGATGCCGTTGCGCTTGGATGCCTTGATGAAATGGTCGACGATGTCTTTGGAGTAATGGTGGTACCCGACGAGGTTCTGGCCTCGAGTCAGCATCTGCAGGGGGGTATGCGGGCAGTGCTGCTTGATGATGCGCAGGCGCTCCCACGGGTTCTCGTCGAGGAAGCGAAGGCACGTGTCAAACGTCGCTCCGCCCCAGACCTCCAAGGACCAGTAGCCGACCTTGTCCATCTTGGACAGAATCGGGAGCATGTCCCCGGTCTCCATACGGGTCGCCCACAAGGACTGATGAGCATCTCGCAAGGTCGTATCCATGATGTACAACGGTCTCACGATCTACCGCCTTCCCTTCTCAAGTTGCGAACGTGTCGCTTCAGATACCTGTAAATGGGTACAGATTAGCCCATTATATACGAACCCCAAGACGCCGAATGGACCAATCCGCGCGTCAAATCAACGAATGTGAAACTTTCTGCGCAGCGCCTCCTCGACGTGCGCGGGAACCATGTTGTCGACCTTGCCGCCAAACGAGGCGACCTCTTTGGCAATGGACGACGAGACGTACATGTAGTCCGGCGAGGACATGACGAACAGCGTCTCGAGCGAGGAATCGAGGTGGTAGTTGAGCATGGCCATCTGGAACTCGTACTCGAAGTCGGTCGTCGCGCGCAGCCCCTTGACAATCGCGGTCGCGCCGATCTCTTTCGCGAAGTTCACGAGCAGCGTGGAGAACTGCTGGATTTCGACGTTGGGAAGCTCGCGCGTCGCCTCGCGGGCGAGCTCGACGCGCTCTTCGAGCGTGAACAGCGGGCCCTTGCCCTTGTTCTCCGATGCAGCGACGCCGACCACGACCTGGTCGAACAGCTGCGAGGAGCGCTTGATGACGTCGAGGTGCCCATAGGTGATGGGGTCGAACGTTCCTGGGATCAGCACCTTGCGCATGGTGTCTTATCGTGCCTTTCTCCTGACGGTGCCCGACGCTCACGCGCCGAGGCACTTCACGTACGTGACGCCGATTTTGCCATATTTCTTCTGGCCGGTGACGTCGAACGCCGCGTCTGCGCCAAAAGCGTCGGCAGCCGATTCCCTGTTGGCGATCGCATGTTCGTAGACGATCACGGCACCCGGGGCGAGCGCGCCCCGGGAGAGCAGGTCGCGCACGAACGCGTGGACTTCGGAAGGCTCGAGCGCATACGGCGGGTCCATGAGCACGAGGCCGTACGGTGCCCCGCCGAGAAGCACGGTGCCCGCGGCGGCATCGGAGACGACGTCACGTCCCACCACCGTGGCGCGCGGGGGCTTGAGGCCCAGCGAGGAGAGGTTGCCCTCCAGCACCTTGCGGGCGCTCGCGTCGCGCTCGAAGAACACGGCACGCTGCGCCCCGCGCGAGAGCGCCTCGATGCCCAGCGCTCCGCTGCCGGCGAAGGCGTCGAGGACGCGGACCTCGCTCAGGTCGGCGATGCGCGAGTAGACAGACGAGAACATCGACTCGCGCACGCGGTCGGTCGTCGGACGCGTCGTCTTCTCGCTTGGGGAGTCGATGACCCTTCCCCCGAACTCTCCTGCCACCACTCTCATCTTCTACGCCCCTTCCGAAGCCGTATCGTCGTATCTGGAAAACACCGTCTCGAGCTCGTGCGCGAGCGCGACGTGCTCGTCGCGGGAAAGCGCCGGGTCGTCTGCCAGGATGCGCAGCGCGTCGTCGTGCGCGAGCGCGATGAGCTCCGCATCGTCCACGACGTTCACGAGCTTGAGCGTCTCCGCGCCATGCTGCCTGCTCCCGAGCACGTCGCCCTCCCGACGCGCCTTGAGATCGGCCTCGGCGAGCGCGAAGCCGTCGTTGGTGGACACGAGCGCGTCCATGCGGGCCTGGGCGTCCGTGTCGTCTTTGCCCGGGTCTGCCACGAGAAACACCCGCCCCGGGTACTCTCCCCTGCCCACGCGGCCCCTGAGCTGGTGGAGCTGCGACAGGCCGAAGCGCTCGGCGTCCTCGACCATCATGACCGTCGCGTTGGGGACGTCCACGCCCACCTCGACGACCGTCGTCGCAACGAGGATGTCGATCTCGCGGTCGTGGAACGCGTCCATGACCGCGCGCTTTTCCGTCGCGCCCATATGCCCGGTGAGCAGCCCGACCGTATACTGCGGAAACACCTTGCGCGCGAGGAACTGCGCCTCGTCTTCGGCCGCCTTCGGATCGGAGATATCGCTTCCGCCCGACAGCGACAGCTGCATCTCGCCGCTCTCGGAGCGCTTCGCCCGCTGCTCGCGGCTCAAGCCGACGAGCGGGCAGATGATGTAGGCCTGCCTGCCCTGTGCGACCGCCGCGCGGATCGCGTCGTAGGCGACGCCGCGCGCATCGCGGCTCACGACCTGCGTCGTCGTCTCCGGGCGGCTCACGGGGCGCTTTCTGATATAGCTCGTGGAAAGGTCGCCGTAGAGCGTGAGCGCGAGCGAGCGTGGGATGGGCGTCGCCGTCATGACGAGCAGGTCCGAGCCCGGCCCCTTCTCGCGCAGCGCCGCGCGCTGCCTGACGCCGAAGCGATGCTGCTCGTCGATGACCACGAGGCTCAGGTCGGAAAAGACGACGTCGGGCTCGATGAGGGCATGCGTTCCGAAAACGACGTCGACGCCGCCGTGCGCGAGCGCCTCGAGTAGCTCGGCGCGCTCTGCAGCACCGGTCGAGCCCGTGAGGATTCCCCAGCTCATGCCGCACGCCTCGAAAAGCGGGCCCAGCTTTGCGGCATACTGGCGCGCGAGCACCTCGGTGGGCGCCATCATCGCGCCCTGATGCCCCGCATCGGCGGCGATTGCCAGGGCGAATGCCGCGACCGCCGTCTTGCCCGTGCCGACATCACCCAGCAGCATACGGTTCATGCACCTGTTGGCTGCCATGTCCCGCGCGATGTCTTGGATTGCGTCGCGCTGCTCGTCGGTGAGCGCGAAGGGCAGCTGCTCGCCGAGCGCATGCGCATATGCGCCGGCCTGCTGCACGAACGGCTCGGCGCCTGCAGTCTCGGCGGCACGGCGGGCGAGCATGACAAGCTGGAGCCTCAGGGCCTCCTCGTAGGCGAGGCGACGGCGCGCTTGCTCGCGCGCCTGCGCGGTCGCGGGAAAGTGGATGTCGCGCAAGGCGCGCTTGCGGCTGACGAGGCCGCGGGCAGCACGCAGGGAGGCGGGCAGCGGGTCATGGCAATCGGCGCACTGCTCGAGCGCATTGGCGATGAAGCGCCGCATCCACGTGCTCGACAGCCCTTCGGTCGCGGGGTGCACCGGTATCATGCCGACGTTTTCCCTCTGGCCGCTGGGGCCGAGCACTTCGACGAAAGGCGAGTTCATGCGCTTGAAGCCGTAATCGAACGTCACCTTGCCCGACAGCGCGACGCGCATCCCCTTTTCGAAGCGGTTCGCCATCCACGGCTGCCTGAACCAGACGCCGAGCATGACGCCCGTCTCGTCGACGAGACCGACCTCGAGAATGTCCAGGCGCGGGCGGGGCTGCTTGCGCGTGACCTCGTCGACCGTCCCGATGACCGTGACGGTCTCCCCCAGCGGCGCTGTGGCAATCGGATAGACCGCGGTCAGGTCGATATAGCGGTTGGGATAGCAGGTGAGCAGGTCGCGCACGGACTCGATGCCCATCTTGGACAGGAGCTTGGCCCGGTTCGCGCTCACGGCGCGAACGCGCACGACCGGCTCGTCGAGCAGCTTGTCGCAGTCCGCGCGCGGCGGCATCTAGACTTCCATCGGGATGTAGGCAAACCCGAAGCACCCGACGCACACGTGGGTCGTGATGACGGGGCCGGTCTGCATCATGCCGGTGATGGTGACGGGAAGCCCGCTTTCTTCCAGGGCCTGCTTGAGCGCGGTGACGTCGGCAAGGTCGCGGACGTGCACGAGGCATGCCTCGATCGGTCCGAACGCCTCGGTCAGCTCGCGCGCCTTTTCGATGAGCTTCGGGATGGCCTTCTTGGGCGAACGCACCTTGCCCCACATGTTCACCTCGCCGTCGGCTTCGACGGTGAGCATCGGCTTGATGTTGAGCAGCGACGCTGCCAGGCCGACGGCCCTTCCCGTACGGCCGCCCTTGACCAGGCACCTGAGCGTGTCGAGCATGAACACGACGCTCGTCTTGCCGACGAGCTTGTGGGCCGTGTCGACGAGCTGCGCGAACGTGTAGCCCTTGTCGCGCAGCTGGGCGATGCGGCGGACGAACAGGAACTGCCCGATCGTGTTGCAGCAGGTGTCGATGACGGCGATCTCGAGCGGAGACGACTGGGAGGCGAGCCGCGCCGCGTTGCAGGTGCCCGACTGGGCAGAGGCGATGTGCATGGAGATGACGTGCGTGTAGCCCTCGAGGGCAAGACGCGAGTACAGCTCGCCGAAATCGGCCGGCGAGGGCATCGAAGTATGGGGCAGCTCGTCGCAATCGGCGATGAAATCGTAGAAGACGCCCTTGTTCGCGTCCGTATTGTCCTCGGGGAACTTCGATCCGTCGGGCATGGTCACCTTGAGATGGACGCACTCGATTCCAAGCTCCGCGAGCTCGGCATCGGATGCATCGCAAGCGCTGTCTGTGACGAGCGCGATTCTCTCGTTCAGAGCCACGGTCCGCACACCTTCTATTCGATCGAGAACACGATGGGGTACAGCGGCTGCTCGCCACGCTGGGCGTCGACCTCGAGGTCGGGGTATTTCTCCTCGATCTGCGCGGAGAGCGCCTCGAGTGCCTCGTCGTCGAAGTCTTCGCCGGCAAGGAGCGTGAGCGTGTCCAGGTCGTCGTTGAGCTCGTCGATGAGCTCGAGCGTGACCTCCTCGACGGTCGAGCCGACCGCGTCGAGGGAGCCGTCGGCGATGCCGATGATGTCGTCGGGCCTGATGGGCTCGCCCTTGGAGGTCTTGGAGTCCTTGACCGCCGTCGTCACCTCGCCGCAGTGGACGTCTTCGAGCGCCTCGGTCATCGCCTCGACATTCTCTTCCATCTACGCGCTCTGGTCGACGGCGAACATCGCGGAAAACGACGCGGGGACGTTGGTCGTGGGCACGACGCCGACGGGAATACTCGCGTTTTCGGCGGCGGCATTCGACGCCATGATGATGTTCTTGTTGTTGGGCAGCAAGATGACCGAATCGGCATTGACCTTCTCGATTGCCGCGAGCAGGTCTGCCGTGGAGGGGTTCATGGTCTGGCCGCCGGAGACGACATAGTCGACGCCGAGCGACTTCAGGATGCTCGCCATGCCGGAGCCGGCGGCGACGGCGACGAACGCGAGCTTCTTGTGCTCGAACTCTTCCTCTGCCGCCTCGTCTGCGGCGATGCCCGCCGCGCGGTCCTCGGACTCGATGACCATGTTGTGGATGAAGACCTCGGACACCTGCCCGCGGTCGGTCATGTAGTTCAAAACGACGCCCGGCGTGTCGGTGTGCACGTGGACCTTGAAGTCGGGGTGGCTGCCGACGAGCAGCTCGCAGTCGCCGAGGGACGCGAGGAACTCGAGCGCGGCGCCCGTGTCGACGGTATCGCTGTGGAACAGGAACTCGGTGCAGTACATGTACTTCGAGCCCGCCCAGTCATGCGCCTGCTCGATGGCGACCTTGGCCTCGGCCTTGGTGAAGTCGGCAGACGACGCGAGCTCCGCATCGCTTCCCGTCACGGACGACACGAAGCTCTGGATGAGGATGGTGAGGCCGAACCCGCCGGAGTCGACGACGCCGTTTTCCTTCAGGACCGGCAGAAAGTCGGGCGTGCGCTTGACGGAGGCGAGCGCCTCGTCCGAGATGGCCTTGAGCGCATCGAAGACGTCGAGGCCCTCTTCTGCGGCCTTCTTGGCGGCAGCGGCGGAGTCTTCGAGAACCGTGAGTATCGTGCCCTTGACCGGCTTGCGCACCGCCTGGAACGCGACCTCGACCGCCTTGTCGAGTGCACGGGCGATGGTCGCGGTATCGAACTGCTTCGCATCTGCCAGACCCTCGCACAGGCCGCGCAGAATCTGGCTGGTGATGACGCCCGAGTTGCCGCGTGCGCCCATCAGCGAACCGTGGGTGACCGCCTTGCGCAGCGCCGCACCATCGGCGTCTTCGGGGAGGGCGGCGACCTCTTTTGCCACCGAAGCCAAGGTGAGGGACATGTTCGTGCCCGTATCGCCGTCTGGGACGGGAAAGACGTTCAGGCGGTTGATCTCTTCTTTGCGAGCGTCGAGAGCAGACGCAGCGGTTGCGATGTGAACGCGCAGATCGCGGATGTTCATGTGGTAAATCCCCTACTGTTGGCTTGTCTATCTAGTTGCGGACCTTGACGCCCTGCACGTGGATCTCGACTCCGTCGACGGGCAGCTTGGCGGAATCCTCGAGCACGAACGCCACCTTCTCGGCGAGCATGCGGCTCACCTCGGTGAGGTTGGTGCCGTGTTCCACGATGATGTAGAGGTCAAGGTGGACGCCCTTGTCGGTCATCTCGACTTTGATGCCGCGACGCAGGCGGGAAGCGGGCAGGAGCTTGGCGATGCCGTCCGAAAGGGTCGGGGCGGCCATACCAACGACACCGTAGCTCTCCAACGCGGCATATCCAGCCATGTCGGCAATAACGTCATTTGCGACGGACAGCCCGCCGGGAATGGTTTCAGCCATGTGCTAGCTCCTTACTGGCTCACATAATTGACATTCGGATATTGTATGACAGATGCGAAAACATGCCTAATTATTGCGCTATTTTGCACAAAAGTACCAAGCGGCGGGGCGCATGCGGCGCCGCGGCTGTCTCGAAGCGCAAAAAGGGGCGCAACTCGGACTCGAGCTGCGCCCCTTCGTCTAAACGCTGGACTGAGGTGGCCTACCAGGCCAGATCCTCGCCTTCCTGCCTGCCGCGTCCGGTGAGGCTGTCGAGAATCATCTTGTGCTCGATCTGCGCGGCGACCTGCTTGGTGTGGACGACCGCATCGGGGTTGACCGAGATGGAGTCGATGCCGCTCTTGATGAGGAACTCGCAGAACTCCGGATAGATGCTCGGGAGCTGGCCGCAGATGGAAACGGTCTTGCCGTCCTTGTGGGCGACCTCGATGAGGTGGCGAATCGCACGCTTGACGGAAAGGTCACGGCCATCGGCGACGCTTTGGATGATGTCGTTGTCACGGTCGAGGCCCAAGATGAGCATGGTCAGGTCGTTGCTGCCGATGGAGTAGCCGTCGACGAACTTGTTGAACTGGTCAGCCAGGATGATGTTGCTCGGGATCTCGGCCATGAGCCAGATCTTGAAGTCTGGGCTGCGCACCAGGCCCTCTTCGGCCATGATGCCCGTCACGACCTCGGCCTCTTGGACCGTGCGGCAGAACGGAATCATGACCTGCAGGTTCTTGAAGCCGTACTCGTTGCGGACCCTCTTGATGGCCTCGAGCTCGAGCTTGAAGGCGGGCAGGTACTTGGGGTCGTAGTAGCGCGACGCGCCACGCCAGCCGAGCAGCGCGCTGGGCTCTTCGGGCTCGTACTTCTCGCCGCCGACAAGCCCGCGGTACTCGCTGGACTTGAAGTCGGAAAGACGCAGCACGACCTGACGCGGAGCAAGTGCGCTCGCGACCTTGCGCATGCCCTCGGCGAGCTTGTCGACCGCCTCGTCGGCGCGGCCGGTCTCGATGAGGTGCAGAGGATGCTCGTGGATGAAGGTGGTCCAGATGAACTCCTCGCGCATGAGGCCGACGCCGTCGCACGGAAGCTTGCCGTGCTTCTCGGCGAGGTCGGGGTTGCCGAGGTTCATGTAGATCTTGGTGCCCGTTGCCGGAACCGTGAATGCCGGAGCAGCGGCGACTGCAGTCGCCTCGGGGGCCTCGGGCTCGGAGACCATGCTCTTGACGATGCCGGCGTACACCGTGCCGTTGGAGGCGTCGACGGTGATCTCCTGGCCGTTGCCGATGAGCGTGGTCGCCTCGGCCGAGCGGCTCGCCGTGCCGACAATGCAGGGGATGCCCATCTCGCGGCTGACGATAGCGGCATGGCAGGTCATTCCGCCGGCGTCGGTGACGATTGCGAGCGCCTTCTGCATGGCGGGGACCCAGTCGGGGGCCGTCATGGTCGTGACCAGAATCTCGCCGTCCTTGAACTCGTCGATGAGGGCGGGGTCGGTGATGACGTGCGCCTTGCCGGCGACCAGGCCAGGTGATGCGGGCAGACCGGAGACGATGACGTCGAGATCCTCGGTAACGGCCTCTTCCGCCTCGTCGGCAGCAGCCTGCTCGTTCTTCTTGCGCGACCAGACCGTCTCGGGGCGCGCCTGGAGCAGCCAGACCTTGTTGTCGCGCTCGTCGATGCCCCACTCCATGTCCATGTAGCAGCCATAGTGCTTCTCGAGCTGCTTGGCGTAGCCCGCGAGCTCCTTGATCTGCTCGTCGGTGATGGCCTGCTGTTTGCGCTCTTCAGCGGGGACCTCGACCTCTTCGACGTCGCCTTCGGGCTTGCGGATCATCTTGATGTGCTTGTCGGAGATGATGCGGCGCGTGATCTCGCCCGTGGCCTTGTCGACCACGAAGTTGTCGGGGGTGACGGCGCCCTGCACGACCATCTCGCCCAGGCCGTATGAGCCTTCGATGGTGACGACTTTGTCGTTGCCGTTGGTGACGTCGAGCGAGAACATGACGCCGGCGGCCTTGGAGAAGACCATCATCTGGACCGTCGCCGAAAGCGCGATGGACAGATGGTCGAAGCCCGTCTTCTCACGGTAGTAGGTGGCACGGTCGGTGAAGGTGGAGGCGTAGCACTCCTTGATCTTCTGCACGACCATCTCGGGGCCATGGACGTTGAGGTAGGTGTCCTGCTGGCCGGCAAAGCTGGCATCCGGGAGGTCTTCTGCGGTGGCGGAAGAGCGCACGGCGACGAAGGGGTCATCCACCTTCATCTTCTTGCCGAGCTCGGCGTAGGCGTTCTTGATATCCTCGACGATGTCTTCGGGCATTTCCTCTGCGACAATCATAGCGCGAATGTTGTCAGTCACCTCGCGCAGCAGCGCGGAGTCCTCGACGTCGGTGAGCTTCTTGAGCTCATCGCGGATCTTCTTGTCCAGACCCGTCCGTTCCATGAACTGACGATACGCGTATGCCGTGGTCGCGAAGCCATAGGGCACGGGGACATCGGTCTTTGAGGTCATCTCCCCCAGAGACGAGGACTTCCCGCCCACGATCTCGACATCTTCGCGGCGGAGCTCGTCGAACCAGAGAACATATGCCTTGTCACGATCCATCTTGCCTGTCCTTTCTTTCTTCTCGTAGTGGAAGCGGTGCGGCACGGGAATCGAGCCTCCGAATCCAATGTTCGTCATTATAGGTTATTTGAATCGCCTATGGCCTGCGACCCTCCAAGGAGGGACGAAACGGCAGCTAAAGGGAAGGGATACGCGAGAACGCGGCGTTGTAGTGGCGCAAGATCTCCTGCGCCGTCTCCTCGATGGCGCGGTCTCTCGTGTTGATGATGACGCAGCCGAGCCCGCGCATGATGGTGCGCGCACGCTCGAGCTCCCGAGTGACGGAGTCGATGTCGGCGTACCTCGACGCACGCCCCAGCTGGGTGTGCATGCGCGTCCTGCGCACGCCGACCAGCACAGACGGGTCGGTGATCAGCCCGAAGAGCCTCTCGCGCTCGACCTGGTAGATCTCGTCGGGCAGCGGGATGCCGTCGACGATGGGCACGTTGGCGACCTTGTAGCCCTGCTGGCCCAGGTAGATGGACGTCGGCGTCTTGCTCGTGCGCGAGACGCCCAAGATGACGATGTCCGCCTTGGGCAGGTCGCGTGTGAGCAGGCCGTCGTCGTGGCTGACGGTGAACTCGATTGCCTCGATGCGCTCGAAGTAGCGCTCGTTGACCTTGTGCTGCTCGCCGGGGTTGGGGTTGTGGGGCCTGCCGCTCATCCGCTCGACGGTGGCGATCGAATCCGACAGCACGTCGGTGGCGTAGATGTTGGGATGCTCTGCAAGGTAGGCGTCGAGCTGGTCTTTCAGGTCCTCGAGAACCAGCGTGTAGAAGACGAGCACGTTGTCGTCGCCGTAGAGCTTGCGGTGCGACTCCTGCTCCTTTTCCAGGAACGCGCGTATCTGGTCGAACGAGCGCACGTAGGGCAGCACGACGAAGTTGGGGTCGAGTTCCCCAAAATGGCTTGCTGCCGAACGTGCGACGGTCTTGGCCGTGGTGCCCACCGAATCGCTGATGATGTGTATGGTCGGAAAC
>JBJEHP010000098.1:0-11185 GCA_051876145.1 Coriobacteriales bacterium
CGCGTACCTCGATGTCCAGATAGTCGTCGCGGCCGTCCATGAGGCGCGCGAACGCCTGGAACAGGTAGGCCGAGTCGTGCGGGCCCGGGGACGCCTCGGGATGGTACTGCACCGAGAAGACCGGGTAGTCCAAAAACGCCATGCCCTCGGGCGTGCCGTCGTTCAAGTTGACGTGCGTGAGCTGGATGCGGCCGAACTCCTTGGACTGCACGACCGGGGCGATCTTTTTCTCGGTCCAGTAAAGGAGGCTCTCCGGGTGCTCGGTAAGCCCGCCGGACAGCTCGGGCACGAGCGCGCCGATGCTCTCGAAGACCTGGCCAAAGCCGTGGTTTTGGGCCGTGATCTCGACCGAGCCGGTGCGCAGGTTCATGACCGGCTGGTTGCCGCCGTGGTGGCCGTACTTGAGCTTTTCGATCTGCGCGCCCGCCGCGATGGAGAGCATCTGGTGTCCCAGGCAGATGCCGAAGATGGGCTTTTTGCCGATGAGCTTTCTCACCTGCGTGTAGACCGCGTCGACCGCCAGGGGGTCGCCCGGGCCGTTGGACAGGAAGATGCCGTCCGGGTCCATGTCGAGGACCTCTTGGGCAGGCGTGTCCCACGGCACGACGGTGACCTCGCAGCCGTTCGTGCACAGGCCGGACAGGATGCCGGTCTTGATGCCGCAGTCGTAGGCGACGACGCTGTGCCTCTTCTCGCAGCCATGCGGCGGCAAGACGTAGCGCTCCTGCGTCGAGACCTCGCCGACGTAGTTGTGGCCCACGAGGCCGGGTGCGGACGCGAGGCGGCCCGCGATGGCGTCGAGCCCGTCGTCTGCCGTCGAGATGACGGCCTTCATGGCGCCGTTGTCGCGCAGGTGGCGCACGAGCGCGCGCGTGTCGATGCCCTCGATGGCGACGATGCCGCAGCCCTTGAGGAACTCGGGCAGCGACTGCGTGGAGCGGAAGTTGCTGGGCTTATCGCACATGTCGCGCACGACGAAGCCCTTCGCGTAGATCTGGCGCCCCTGCATGTCCTCGGGGTTCACGCCGTAGTTGCCGATCTGGGGGTAGGTCATCGTGATGATCTGGCCGGCGTAGGACGGGTCGCTGACGACCTCCTGGTAGCCGGTCAACGAGGTGTTGAACACGAGCTCGCCGAAGGTCTCCCCTTCCGCGCCGCACGCGTCGCCATGGAAGACGGGTCCGTCTTCGAGCAGCAGGACCGCTGGTTTTCCTTTGCTGAGCGACATTTCTAGAACGTCACCTTCCCATCTTCGAGACTTGCAGTGCCGTCCGTGTACACGTCGGTCGCGCGCCCGGTGAGGCGCATGCCGATGTAGGCGGAGTTGTTTGATTTGGACTCGAACCCGTCTGCGGTCACCGTCCATTCGAGAGCCGGGTCGATGACGGTGAAGTCCGCCGCCGAGCCCTCCTTGAACGAGACCTGCTCGAGTCCGAGCAGCTTGCGCGGGGCGATTGCCGTCGCCTCGACGAAGCGCTGCCAGCTCATCTTGCCGGGCAGCACGAGCTTGGTGAGCAGAAGCCCGAGCACCGTCTCGAGCCCCGTGATGCCGAAGGGCGCGAGGTTGAACTCGAGGTCCTTCTCGTGGCGGGCATGCGGCGCGTGGTCGGTTGCCACCATGTCGATCGTGCCGTCGACGAGCGCCTGCTGGAGCGCGAGGTTGTCTTCCTTCGTGCGCAGCGGCGGGTTCATCTTGAGGTTGGTGTTGTACTCGTCGGCCTTGATGTCGTCCTCGTTCAAGAAGAGGTGGTGCGGCGTCACCTCGCAGGTGACGGGGATGCCCTCGGCCTTGGCGCGCGCGACCATCTGGGCGCCGCGTGCCGTCGAGATGTGCTGGATGTGGATATGGCAGCCGGTGAGGCGCGCGAGCTCGATGTCGCGGTCGATCTGGACCTCCTCGCCCGCTGCCGGCCAGCCGGCCATGCCGAGGCGCGTGGAGGCGATGCCCTCGTTGACGACGCCGTGCCCGACGATGTCTTCCATCTGGCAGTGGCTCATGACGGGCTTGCCGAACATCTTCGCGTAGTCCATGACGCGGCGCATCATGCCGCCGTCCTGGATGCCGCGCCCGTCGTCGGAGAACGCGACGGCGCCGGCACGTGCCATGTCGCCCATCTCGGCAAGCTCGGCGCCCTTCAGCCCCTTCGTGCACGCGCCGATCGGATAGACGTGCGTGCGGCCGGGCGCGTACGCGGCCTTCTCAAGCTCGTAGGCGACCATGGACGCGTCGTCGATGGCGGGCTTGGTGTTGGCCATGGGGGCAACGCCGGTAAATCCGCCCTTTGCCGCGGCGCGCATGCCGGTGATGATGTCTTCCTTGTACTCCTGGCCGGGGTCGCGGAAGTGGACGTGCACGTCGATCATGCCGGGCACGAGGTACTTGCCCGAGAGGTCCTTGACCTCGGCGTCTTGCGCAGCGGCAAGGTCCGCGCCGACAGCTGCCACGCGGCCGTCGCGCACGAGCAGGTCCGAGACCGCGTCGGTTCCCGTCGCGGGATCGACGAGGTGGGCGTTCTTAAGAAGCAAGGCCACTGTTGTCACCTCCAAGGAGCAGATACATTACGGACATGCGCACCGCCACGCCGGCGTTGACCTGGTCGAGAATGACCGCGCGCTCGGAATCGGCCGCCTCGGCGGACAGCTCGACGCCGCGGTTGATCGGGCCGGGATGCATGATGATCGCCTCGGGCTTCATGGCCGCAAGCCGCGCGGTGTCGATGCCGTAGAGCATCGTGTACTCGCGCAGGGACGGCAGCGGCGCGCCGTCGAGGCGCTCCATCTGGATGCGCAGCATGTAGACGACGTCGAGCTCGGGCAGGACGTCGTCAAGCGTGTAGGACCAGTCGCAGCCCCACCAGCCGGGCTCCGAGGGCATGAGCGTCGGAGGCCCGATGACGATGGGCTTGGCGCCCATCTTGACGAGCAGCGGCACGAGCGAGCCGACGACGCGCGAGTGCGCGATATCGCCGACGATGCCGATGCGCAGCCCCTCGAGATGTCCGAGGCGCTCGCGGATCGTGAACGCGTCGAGCAGCGCCTGGGTGGGGTGCTGGTGCTTGCCGTCGCCGCCATTGACGATGTGCGCGTCGACGTGGCGGGCGAGCAGGCGCGGCGCGCCCTCCTGCTTGCTGCGCACGACGATGAGGTCGGCGTTCATGGCGTTGAGCGTCTCGCCCGTGTCGGCAAGGGTCTCGCCTTTCTTCGTGGAGCTGGACGAGGCGGAGAAGTTGATGACGTCGGCCGACATGCGCTTGCCCGCGATCTCGAAGCTCGTGCGCGTGCGCGTGGACGGCTCGAGGAAGAGGTTGATGACCGTGCGGCCGCGCAGCGTGGGCAGCTTCTTGATGGTGCGATCGTTGACCTCCTTGAAGCTGCGCGCTGTGTCGAGGATTTCGGTGATTTCCTCGACGGAGTACTCGTCGATGTCGATAAGGTGCTTGTGGTGGAGCATCACTGATCATCTCCCAGCACTTCGTGGAAGGTCTTGGTGAGGTCGGTGTTCGCGCTGATCGGCATGGAGCCGACGTGCCCGCTCCCGGGGTCGAGGATCTCGACCGAGGTGCGGCCGTCGATGGGCTCGTAGAAGAAGCTCACGACCTCGTCTTTGCTGCTCGGGACGTTCTTGCCCACGAAGTCGGCGCGGATGGGAAGCTCCCGATGGCCGCGGTCGACGAGGACCGCGAGCTGGATGCGGTCGGGGCGCCCGAAGTCGCGCAGCGCGTCCATGGCCGCGCGGATGGTGCGGCCGGTGTAGAGCACGTCGTCGACGAGGACGACGGTTTTGCCCTCGAGCGTGAACTTGATGTCGGTCATGTGGACTTGCGGGGAAAGGTACTGCTCGATGTCGTCGCGGTAGAACGTGATGTCCAAGCGCCCGACGGGGACCTTGACTCCCTCGATCTGCTCGATGCGGCGGGCGAGCTCGGCCGCGAGCATGTCTCCCCTGGTAACGATTCCCACCAGCGCGATCGACGAGGCACCGTCGTTCGCTTCGAGAATCTCATGAGCGATACGCGTGAGCGAACGCTCGACGGCACGTGAATCCATCACGACCGTCTTGGTCTTGTATGGCATGTCACCAACTCCTTTGTCGGCCTCTCTGGACCGGTCTTAAAAGGTTCGGAAAAACACTCTTGTCACTATCGCACAACTCGGCCTGCTGCGCGTCGAGGTTTGCATTTCTATCTGGTGAATTCACCTGCGGGCAGGTGACGGCAGGTGGAGAGTGGCAGGTGACCTCCCACGGGTGCCGCGGAACGGCCCGAGGGTGACGTTTTTCGCCGCGGGACTGACCAAGGGAGACGTTTTGAGGGCAGATTTCGTCTCCCTCGGAGGGTTTCATGGCAGCTGCAGCCGCCAGATGGCGCGGAAGGGCCCAAGGGCGACAGCCGACGCCGCGAGGCGGGCCAAGGGGGAGATCAGACGCCGTGAGGCTTCCTAAGGGAGAAGCCCGGCGCCTGGCCGCGTTCGCCTTTGAGGCCCTCCATGGCACACGCGTCCCGGAACGCCCCAAAGGAGATTCCTCGGGCGTCGGGAGCTTCTCCCTTGGTGTACTCCACGACACGCATGGCTCGAAACCTGCCAAGGGTGATCTGCAAGATGTTGGGAGCTTCCCCCTTGGAGCCCCTCACGACACGCTCGTCACGAAATACTCCGAGGGTGACAGCCCGGATGGCGAAATACGTCTCCCTCGGCTCGATCTACGGCATGCCTTCCCACAGATGCCGCCGAATGCTCCAAGGGTGACGTTTTTCGGCGCGGAACAACCCAAGGGAGACGTTTCGAGGGCAGATTCCGTCTCCTTCGGAGGGTTCTGTGGCACTCGAGCATGCCAGATGACATAGAACGCCCCGAGGGCGACAGCCGACGCCACAAGGCGGGCCAAGGGGGAGATCAGACGCCGTGAGGCACCCCAAGGGAGAATCTGCGCCGCTTATGCTTTCACCTCGGAGCGCTCCATGGCACGCGCGTCTCGGAATGCCCCAAGGGAGATTCCTCGGACGGCGAGGAATTCGTCCTCGTGATATTCCATGGCACGCATGTCGCGGGATGCTCTGGGGGAAGATTTCCCCAGCTCCGTGATTTCGTCCTCTGGGCTACTCGTCACACACGCCGCCTCGCCGAGGAATACAAGCACCTGTTCGCACAGAACTTTCTACAGCAGGAGTCTTCGCAGGGCATCTCGTTTCTCGAGTTGTCTGGGGGCAGGAGCTCGCCAGCGTTTTCCCAGGACCTGATATATCTGCCGTACCTTCACCTCGAATGGCCGCAGATGCAGGACGTGACTTCTCGCGAGGGTGATGACCTCGACGCCCTCCATCTTCAGCGCCTCGATTCGGTCCGAATCACTCGCGTATTCGACCTCCCCTTCATGGTAGGGACGCCCGTTGTACTCGACATCAAGATTCGCCTCGTTCCAAAATAAATCGCATCGCGCAAATCCGCGCCGCGCAACCGCGCGCGAACGCCCGTGGAAATCGATCCGCGCATTGAACTCTGGCAACGGAAGACCATACCCACCACGGCGAACCGGAAGACAAAGCAAGAGCATGAGCGCAGTCTCCATTGGGGAGGCAGACCCGGGAAGCACGTACTCCAAGGCAGATTGTGCCCGCACAACTCCCCTGCCTTCGCAGTTCGACAGTAACTCCCGTATCGAATCGGATGTTGCAAGCGGACCCTTTCGCTGGACAATGTCGCCTTGCCCTGCAACAGCTGGTCGACTGTATGTTCCGCAAAGCTCGTTGCCGAGCTCCATGAGCTCTTCCAATTGTACGGTGCGCGCGGCCAACGCAAAGCACATCTCCGGCGAGGGAACGCACAGCTGGTCGGTTATCCGGACGAATGACCTGTCTGGCAGCTCACCCGAAAACTCCGAATACGCGTAGTGGCGTGGCCTGCATCGATATTCCTTCGAAGGGACGAGCAAATCTGGCATGTCAAAGCTGTTGAGAAAGAAGCTCGAGGCGTCGTCGAGGATGATTTCCGATGCGCGGCGTGGCACGCCGATAAACGGCTCGCCTCTTTCAAACGAACCAGGATCCGCATCCGGATTGCCGCGCCAAAAAGCGAGGCCTGTTCTGTAGCCTGCGTACAACATGGCGTCATCGTACGATGATTCGGCAAGAGCTCTCTACCCCGAAAAGTCTGAGCAAGTTCCGAGCCGCTTCGGACCAAATGCAGAGCTGAGGCAGAGCCCAGTCAGAGCTACTTCCGAGCAGAAACGTGCAGGGAGCGCAGGCGGCGCACGAGGCAGGATGTTTTGAGTGTCTCTGGGCAGGGGGACTTCGAAGGAGTCGAGTGCTTGAGCGTGCGAGCAGCTGGACGTGGAGTCACCCGGACCCCAGGTCAGGTTACCAAGGGTCGGTTCTCGTTGGTCACGACGAGGCTGTCGTCTCCCTTGGAGTGCCCCATGCCATGTGTGCCATGGAGTAACACGATGGCGACAATCACAGCACTCGGGAAATCTCCCTTGGCAAGTCTCACGGCGTCGGTCGTCGCCTTTGGGCCGTTCCGTGCCGCCTGCAAGGCTCGGGTGCCATGGAACCCGCCGAGGGTGACGAAATCGACCCCGAATTCGTCGCCCTTGACCGTTTCCGCGGCGAAAACCGTCCCCCTTGGGACATTTCGCGGCATCCGCGGGAGGGCATGCCGCGGATTGGGTCGAGGGTGACGGGTCCGCCATCGGGGCTGTCTCCCTCGGGGCGTTCCAATACACGCGTGTCACGGAGGGTCCTGAGGGCGAAAACCTGGGCTTCCGCAATTGTCGCCATTGGGGCGCTCCGAGACACACCTGCCATGGAGTGCCCCGAGGGCGAACGCTTCCGAGCCTCGGGCTTCTCCCTTGGGATGCTTTATGACGCAGGCTGTCGCCCTTGGCATGTCTCGCGGCTCGTGATGTCACCCTTGGGCCGTTCCGTGCCGCCTGCAAGGCTCGGGTGCCATGGAACCCGCCGAGGGTGACGAAATCGACCCCGAATTCGTCACCCTTGACCGTTTCCGCGGCGAAAAACGTCTCCCTTGGGGCATCTCACGGCATCCGCTGGGGGCCGCGCCGCAGATCGAGCCAAGGGCGACGGATTCGCCATCGGGGCTGTCACCCTTGGGGCATCTTACGGCATCCGCGGGGAGGCCGCACGGCCACAAAATGGGGCGAGGGCCCGTATCTCGCAGACACGGGCCCTCTGACAGGGATTTATGCAAAGACCGCTAGCGACGGTCTTGGCACCATATGGATACGCGACGTTACTTGTCGCTCGGGGTGACGCGGCTCGGGAACTCGAGGGCACGCTCGCTTGCCAGCGCACGCTCGTCGATCTTGCGGCGGCGGTACACGATCGCCTTGCGGCCGAGGTACTTGAACCCGGCGGTGATGCCGCTGAACATGTGCACGATGCGCGTGAACGGCAGCACGGCGAAAAACGTCAGTCCGCAGAAGATGTGCACCTTGTAGATGAGCGGGGAAATCGCCATCTGCGCGACCAGCGGCTGGCCGATGAAGATGCTGCGGACCCACGGGGTCAGCGACAGACGGTACTCGAAGCTGCCGTCGGCGTTGGAGAACGTGGCGCAGATGCCGAGCACGATGGTGAGCGTCATGAGCACGTAGAGCACGATGTCCATCTTGGAGGTGTTCGCCTTCATGCGCTTGATGCCGAAGCGCCTGCGGATCAGCAGGATCAGCGCGATGCCCAGCAGCACGCCCGCACCGCCGCCCATGTAAAACGCGGCCATGTGGTACATGTGCTCGTTCACGCCGATCGAGTCCATGACCTCCTTGGGGATGAACATGCCGAGATGCCCGAAAAGCACGAACAGCAGCATCAGATGGAAGATCGGGGTGGCGACCATCTCGTTTTTGCTCTCGAGGAACTGGCTCGACTTGGTCGACCACGTGCGCGGGAAGAACACGCGGCGCATGATGGTGCCCACGACGAGGATGGTGAGCGCGATATAGGGATACACGCCCCAGAGGAAGATATCGATAGGCGACATTATGCTGCCACCTCCTGTCCGTACGTAGCCTGCATATGATCGGTCACGTCGAGCACGATGCCGACGAGCCGGGAGTAATCGGAAAGCTCCGCCTTGTCCAAGGCCGCCTTGAGCAGCGCAACGTCGCCACGCGCGGCGCCGAGGATGCGCGCTGCCGTGTGCGCGTCCACTGCGGCGGACAGCTCGAGCAGGCTCGGCAGGTAATCCGGCAGCTCCTTGCCCGGCGTGAACCCGGCGTTCTCGAAGTACAGCGAGTAGCCGAGCAGCGTCATGCGCTGCTGGCGCTCGTCTTTGCAGCTTTGGCTCGTGAGGTTGAGGTTCGTCTCCTTGCTGAAGTCGAACGCGTCAACGTAGCGCCCCTCGAACTCGTGGGCGTCACAAGAAAACGCGTGCTCGACGAACGCGCGGAGCTCCGCTGCCATCGACTCGTCGTCGACCGTCTGGATGGCGGCCTCGAGCTCGGCGCGCTTCTCGCGCCACGCGGCATCCGGGTAGCTCAAAAGCTCCGCGACGATGCGCGCGACGCGCTGGCACTGGGTCATAGGCTCGCTCATACCTCGAACCTCGCCTTCTGGCTGGCCGCCGCAAACCCGCGCTCGCGCTGCGCGAGCAGGCGCTCGACGCGCACGGCAGACTCCTCGTTGGGAATGTTGAAGCGGTCATCGCGCTTGGCGATGGCGAGCATGCGATACATCGCCTCGAGCGTCTCGGCGGGCAGGTCGCACTCGGGCTCGGGGTCGCCCACCTCGACCGCGCGCATGTGCAGGCGAACGGCGACGAGCTTGTTGATGATCTCCTTCACGGGCTCGACATCGCCGGCGCTGAACAGCTCGGCCAGGTACTCGAGCGGGATGCGCATCTCGTCTGCCTCGGCCATGTTGGACTGCGCAGCGAGGCTGGTGAGGATCGGGCTCATGGGCGGCACGTACCACACCATGGGAAGCGTGCGGTACTCGGCGTGCAGCGGCAGCGCGAGCCCCCACTCCTTGATGAGCTTGTAGACGGGAGAGTCCTGCGCCGCGGCGATCCAGGACGCGGGCACCCCTTCTGCCTGGGCAGAGGCGATGACCGCAGGATCGGTCGGGTCGGCGATGACGTCTTTGATGGCACGCCAGATCTGCTTGGGATCCTCGGTGGACGCCGCGTCCTTGACCTTGTCCATGTCGTAGAGCAGCACGCCCATGTAGCGCAGGCGGCCGACGCAGGTGTCGGAGCAGACGCTCGGCATGCCGCTTTCGAGGCGCGGGTAGCAGAAGGTGCACTTCTCGGACTTGTTGGTCTCCCAGTTGTAGAAGACCTTCTTGTACGGGCACGACGGCACGCAGGCACGCCAGCCGCGGCAGGCGTCCTGGCTGATGACGACGACGCCGTCCTCGTCGCGCTTGTAGATGGCGCCCGACGGGCACGCGGCCACGCACGCGGGGTTCAGGCAGTGGTTGCACACGCGCGGCAGATAGCGCATGAACAGGTCTTCCATGTCCATCTTGATCTTGCGCCCGACCTCGTTGGAGCGGACCAGGTCGTAGTCCTGGCGGGCGTACTCGGTGCCGGCCAGGTCGTCGTCCCAGTTGGGGCCCCACTCGATGTCCATGCGCTCGCCGGTCATGAGCGAGCGCGGGCGGGCGACGGGCTGGTGCTCGCGGCGCTTGGACGTCGTGAGCTCCTCGTAGTCGTAGGTCCAGGGCTCGAAGTAGTCGTCGACGCCGGGCTGCTGCGGGTTGTGGAACACCTTGAGCAGGCGGACGAGGGCGTTGCCGGAGCGCAGGCGCAGCTTGCCGCCCTTGAGCTCCCAGCCGCCGCGCCACTTGTCCTGGTCTTCCCAGCCGCGCGGATAGCCGACGCCCGGCCTGGTCTCGACGTTGTTGAAGTACATGTACTCGGTGCCCTTGCGGTCGGTCCACGTGTTCTTGCAGGTCACAGAGCACGTATGGCAGCCAAGGCACTTGTCCAGGTTCATGACCATGGAGATTTGGGCTTTAATCCTCAAGCCAATCGACCTCCTCCATCTTGCGGACGACGACCATGATGTCGCGCTGGTTGCCTGTCGTCCCGTAGTAGTTGAATCCGTAGCTGAGCTGGCCGTAGCCGCCGATCATGTGCGTCGGCTTGACGTGGATGTGCGTCGGGCCGTTGTGGCCGGAGCCGCGCGTTCCCACGAGGCTCGTGCCGGGCACGTTGATGTGGCGGTCCTGGGCATGGTGCATGTACATGGAGCCGCGCGGGATGCGGGCCGTGGTGACGACGCGCGCCGCGACGACGCCGTTGCGGTTGTAGACCTCGAGCCAGTCGTTGTCCTTGGCCCCGATGGCGGCGGCGTCTTGCTCGTTCAAGAAGACGGACTGGCCGCCGCGGAACAGCGTGAGCAGCTGCTGCGAGTCGAAGTACATGGAGTGCGTGGACCACTTGTTGTGCGGCGTGAGGTACTTGAGCGCGATCTCCTTGCGGCCGTTCGCGTCGTGCGCGAGCTTGAGCGGCGTGTAGTCGAGGATCGGCTTGTACGTGGCGAGCGCCTCGCCGTACTCCTGCACGAGCTCGTGGTCCAGGTAGAAGCTCTGGCGGCCCGTCACGGTGCGGAACGGCAGCTTCTCCTCGATGGAGAGCGTGAACGGCGTGTAGCGGCGGTTCGTGTTGGAGCCGGTGAAGGCAGGGGTCGTGATGATCTCCTGCGGCTGCACCTGCGTAGCCTTGTAGGTGATGTGGTGGTCTTCGCGCCCGCGGGCGAGGTCCGCGAGGTTGTCAAGGCCGCTGTTTTCCTCGAGCTTCTCGAACGCCTTGACGGCGACCTTGCCGTTGGAGGTCGTGGACATGGTGAGCACGGCGTCGACGGCGTGCTCGGCCTCTTTGAGCGAGGGCATGCCGCACGAGATGAGATCCTTGTCCTCGATCAGCCCGTTGCGCTTGCCGATCCACTCGTATTCCTCGGTCTCGTCCCAGGCGTAGCATTTGCCTTCTGCCACGTTGGGGCCGAGCGCGATGTACTTGTCGTAGGTCTTGGTGTAGTCGCGCGTGACGTGCACCAGGTTGGGCATGGTCTTGCCGGGGATGGGCTCGCACTCGCCCTTGGACCAGTCGAGCACCCTGCCTTCCGGCTGCGCGAGCTCGCTTGCGGAATCGTGCTGCAGCGGCATCGCGACCACGTCCTCGAGCGGCTGGAGCTCTGCCTCCTTGGCGACCTTGGACACGGCAGACG
>JBJEHP010000099.1:0-2983 GCA_051876145.1 Coriobacteriales bacterium
CTGGGCATCGGCAGCGGCGTGACCACGCCCGCCGGCACGCAGATCTACCTGCAGAATGCCTGCTTCTTCTGGGTCATCCCGACGATCGTCGCGCTCGTGCTCGTCTTGCTGTTCATGGACAACCTGCCCATGCCCAAGCAGAGCTTCAAGGACATGGCGGCCATCTTCAAGAACAAGCACACCTGGTTCTGCACCTGGATCTACACCTGCGGCTTCGGCTCGTTCATCGGGTACTCCGCGGCGCTCATGCTCATCATCAAGGCGGCGTTCCCCGAGATGGCCTCGCTCAACATCGCATTTCTCGGGCCGCTCATCGGCGCGGGCGTCCGTCCCGTCGGCGGCTGGCTGTCCGACAAGATCAACTCCGGTGCCAAGGTGACGTTCTTCTCGCTCATCATCATGCTCGCCGCGACCATCGTCTTGATCGTGAGCATCCAAGGCCACAGCTTCGCGATGTTCTTCATCGCCATGATGGTGCTGTTCCTCACCACCGGCTTCATCAACGGCGCCTCGTTCCGCATGGTGCCCAACATCTTCACCGACAAGCAGCAGGCCTCGCAGGTCACGGGTTTCACGGCCGCGATCGCAGCCTACGGCTCGTTCATCATCCCGATCCTGTTCCAGCAGAGCTTCGAGATGGCGCTCGTCATCTTGGCCGTGTTCACGGTGGCGACGCTCGTGCTGACCTGGGTCGTCTACACCCGCAAAAACGCCGAGATCAAGTGCTAGCCCGCGCGTAGGGCAAGTTCGGACAAGAAACTGGCAACCTTTCGACGGGAACGCGTACGCGACAGGGACGTACGTGCGCAAGAGGGGAGAAGCCATATGAAGGCCTATCCCCGTTGCGCCGAAGTCGTTTGAAAAGAGAGAGGAAGAGCATGGGAAATCTCTTCGGCAGGCACTCTAACATCGCGCCTGCAGACGGCACCCCGCCGCAAGGCCCCCTCGGCCCGAGTGCGACCGGCCATCAGGTCGTGCGCGAGGGCGGGCGCGACTGGGAGAACATGTACGAGGACCGCTGGGCCCACGACAAGATCGTCCGCTCCACCCACGGCGTCAACTGCACCGGCTCGTGCAGCTGGAACATCTACGTCAAGAACGGCATAGTGACCTGGGAAAACCAGGCGCACGACTACCCGCAGACCCCCGAGGACATGCCCGACCACGAGCCCCGCGGCTGCCAGCGCGGCGCGTCGTTCTCGTGGTACCTGTACAGCCCGCTGCGCATCAAGTACCCCTACCTGCGCGCCGAGCTGGCCGAGATGTGGCGCGAGGCACGCGGCGCCGGCATGAGCGCCTACGACGCGTGGGCGTCCATCGCGTCTGATCCGGCAAAGAAGGCCCGCTACAAGAAGGCCCGCGGCATGGGCGGCCTCGTGCGCTCCACCTGGGACGAGGCGACCGAGATCGTCGCGGCCTCCGAGCTCTACACCGCCTACACCTACGGTCCCGACCGCAACATCGGCTTTTCCGTCATCCCCGCCATGTCGATGCTCTCCTACGCGGCGGGCGCGCGCTTCAACCAGCTCATGGGCGGCGCGCAGCTGTCCTTCTACGACTGGTACGCCGACCTCCCGCCCGCGTCCCCGCAGGTTTGGGGCGAGCAGACCGACGTCCCCGAGTCCTCTGACTGGTACAACGCGGGCTACCTGATGGTGTGGGGCTCCAACGTCCCACAGACGCGCACGCCCGACGCGCACTACCTGGCCGAAGTCCGCTACAAGGGCACGAAGGTCGTCGCCGTCAGCCCCGACTACGCCGAGTTCTGCACGTTCGCGGACACGTGGCTGCAGCCCAACGTGGGCACCGACTCCGCACTGGCCATGGCCATGGGGCACGTCATCTTGAACGAGTACTACTGGAAGAAGCCCGAGCCCTTCTTCCTCGACTACGCCAAGCAGTTCACCGACATGCCGTTCGTCGTCTTCATGGACAAGCACGGCGACACGTTCGAGCCGGGCAGGTTTGTGAACGCCCATGACATGGGCATCGATGCCGCCAACCCTCAGTTCGACTTCTTCGTCGTCGACGAGCTGTCCGGCAAGCTCGTCGTGCCCAACGGCACGATGGGCGCGCGCTGGGGCAACAAGTCCAAGTGGAACCTCAAGCTCGAAGACAGCCTGACTGGCGCGGCGATCGACCCGCAGCTCAGCTTTGTCGAGTCGAGCGACGAGGTCATCGATGCCGCCTTCCCGTACTTTGGCACGGATGGCAAGCAGGTGCTCGTGCGCAAGGTGCCCGTCCGCTCCATCACCACCTCCGATGGCGAGCAGCACTACATCGCCACCGTCCACGACATCCTGCTCTCGCAGTACGGCATCGACCGTGGCCTGGGCGGGAAATGCGCCTCGAGCTACGATGACGCCGATGTCGCCTTCACGCCCGCCTGGCAGCAGGCCATCACGGGTGTCGCGCCCGAGCTCGTCGTCTCCACGGCGCGCGAGTTCGCCGACAACTCCATCAAGACCAACGGCCGCTCCATGATCATCATGGGCGCCGGCCTCAACCACTGGTACCACGCAGATGTCTTCTACCGCACCGTCTTGAACATTCTGCTGTTCACGGCCACCGAGGGCCGCAACGGCGGCGGTTGGGCGCACTACGTGGGCCAGGAGAAGCTCCGCCCGGCCGAGGGCTGGAAGACCGTCATGACCGCGGGCGACTGGCAGAATCCGCCGCGGCTGCAAAACGGCACGTCGTTCTTCTACTTTGCCACCGACCAGTGGAGAAGCGACGAGATCGAGACCGAGGACCTGACGAGCCCGCTGCGCACGCCGCGCTACCACCATTCCGGCGACTACAACGTCATGGCCGCGCGCCTGGGCTGGCTGCCGGCGTACCCGACCTTCAACAAGTCCGGCGCGAAGATCGTCGAGGAGGCCCGCGCCGCCGGTGCCACCGACGACGAGGGCATCAAGGCGCATCTCGTCTCGCAGCTCAAGGACAAGGCAGTCGACTTCGCCTACGCCGACCCCGACGCGCC
>JBJEHP010000100.1:0-11124 GCA_051876145.1 Coriobacteriales bacterium
CATTTGGCTCGGATTGGGATTTCAACGTCAACCGCGCGCAAAACGGGCGCGACCTGCAGACGAGCATCGAGCTGACGTTCGACGAGGCGTTCAAGGGCACGACCAAGCAGGTCTCGGTGCGTATCCCGAGTACGGGGGAGACCGAGAGCATCAAGGTAAAGGTGCCGGCGGGCGCTGTCGACGGTGGCAAGCTGCGCTTCCGTCAGCGGGGCGAATACGGGTCCGGTGGTGGAAAGCGCGGCGATCTGATTATCGTCACGAAGATCAAGGAGCATCCTGTCTATCGGCGCGACCATGCGGACGTGCTGATGGACTTGCCCGTCAGCGTCGAGGAGGCGATTCTCGGCACACGTGTTGTCGTTCCGACACCGGACGGGTCACTCGTCAAGCTGCGCATCCCGGCAGGGACGCAGGACGGGCGCGTGCTGCGCGTGAAGGGCAAGGGCGCGCATGATGTGAAGGGCTCTGGCAACGGAGATTTGAAGGTGAAGGTCAAAGTGGCCATCCCGAAAAGCCTCAACGCCGAGCAGCGGGCGGCCATCGAGAAGTTCAGGGACGCATCGCCCGACCCGGCGCAGCTCAGGACGAACATCGACGCGCAGGTAGCGCGCGTGAAGGCATAAAGATAGGAAGTAGCAGGCATGTCGAAGACAGATAGGAACAGGCCGCTTTACATGATTAGCGTGGCAGCTGACTTGGCAGGCCTGCATCCCCAGACGCTGCGCATCTACGAGTCCAAGGGGCTCGTGACGCCGCAGCGCACCAAGGGCAATACGCGCATGTACTCGCAGGCAGACATCGAGCGGCTCGAGCTGATCAGCCAGCTCACCGACGAGGGCATCAACCTCGCGGGGGTCATGCGCATCATCGATCAGCATAAGCAGATGGACAAGCTGGAAGCGCAGATCGAGTCGCTACGCAAGGAGCTCAAGGTCACGCGAGACCGTCTTCACGAGATGGAGATGCGCGCGACGATCACGTCGCTCACGAAGCGCCCCGACCATTCCAAGCTCCTCAACGAAGTGAACGAGATCGAAAGCTGGGGCGACGAGCTCCACGACTGATCGAGCGTGAGCTGCAGACAGGCAGCGCCGATAGCCAGGGAGAACCGACCCCGATGCTGATAGCCAGCAGCCAACAAGAACCGACCCCGATGCTGATAGTCAGCAGCCAAGGAGAACCGACCCCGATGCCGCGCTTGCTCGCGACTCGGGGTCGGTTCTCCTTGGTCATTGGTTCTCCTTGGTCATTCCGGACCAACAGCGTTACGCACAGGTTACAGAATCAAAACCTAACAATGAAACACATAGATTTTCTAAGCGTAACAGTGTTTACTAGTCTCATACAAAACTCACCACAACTGAATATCGAAAGGAAGGGGCAACATGAGAGTCGATAAACTGGCAATCACGGCCGCGGAGGCTCTGCAGAATTCGGTCACGATCGCTGCCGATGCACAAGCTGCCGCCGTCGAGCCCGAGCACTTGCTCAAGGCCCTCCTCGATTCCCACGAGGGAAATCTCACTGCCATCATCGAGCGCATAGGGGCAGACCCGGCGGCTATCGATGCGGCGATCACGAAAGACATCGAAAACCAGCCCAAGGTCCAAGGCGCGCAGGTTGGCCAGGCGAGCCAGCGTACGCAGCGCGTCGTCGACGGGGCGGTCAAAGCTGCCGAGAAGATGGGCGACAGCTACGCGACCACCGAGCACCTGCTCATCGCGCTGTCCGAGGACAAGGGCGACGCTGGCAAGGAGCTCAACCTCGCAGGTGTCACGCGCAAGCGCGTCGAGCAGGTCTACGACGAGCTGCGCGGCGACACGCGCGTAACCGACCAGAACTCGAAGACGCAGTTCGAAGCGCTCGAGCAGTACGGCGAGAACCTCACGGCGAAGGCGCGCGAGGGCAAGCTCGATCCGGTCATCGGCCGTAACGACGAGATTCGTCACACGATTCAGATCCTGAGCCGCCGCACCAAGAACAACCCCGTTCTCATCGGCGAGCCGGGCGTCGGCAAGACCGCCATCGTCGAGGGCCTCGCCCAGCGCATCGTCTCCGGCGATGTCCCGAGCTCCCTCAAAGATCACGAGCTCGTCGCGCTCGACCTAGGCGCGATGATCGCGGGCGCAAAGTACCGCGGTGAATTCGAGGACCGCCTGAAGGCGGTGTTGCGCGAAGTCGAGCAGAGCAACGGAAACATCATCCTGTTCATCGACGAGCTGCACACGATTGTCGGGGCGGGCGCCGGTGACGGCAGCCTGGACGCGAGCAACATGCTCAAGCCGGCGCTGGCACGCGGCGAACTGCACGCCATCGGCGCGACGACTCTCGACGAGTATCGCAAGTACATCGAAAAGGATTCCGCGCTCACGCGTCGTTTCCAGCCGGTCATGGTCGACGAGCCGACGGTCGAGGATACGATTTCGATTCTGCGTGGCATCAAGGAGAAGTACGAGATTCATCACGGCGTCCGCATCCAGGACGCGGCGATTGTCGCGGCGGCGCAGCTGTCGAACCGCTACATCACCGACCGCTTCCTGCCCGACAAGGCCATTGACCTCGTAGACGAGGCGGGCGCGCGCATGCGCATGGAGATTGACTCGAAGCCCGAGGAGCTTGATCTGCTCGACCGCCAGCTCACCCAGATGCAGATCGAAGAACAGGCGCTGATGAAGGAAGAGGACGAGCTCTCCAAGCAGCGTCTCGAGGAGCTTCGCGTGCAGATGGCAGAGCAGCAGCAAGAGCTCGACCGTCGCAACGCCGAGTGGGCAAACGAGAAAGACGCCATCAACCGCGTTCAGGAGCTGAAGGCGCAAATCGACCAGGCGAGGGCTGATGAGGAAATCGCGACGCGCGAGGGCAATCTGTCGCGTGCGTCCGAGATTCGCTACGGCCAGATTCCAAAGCTGACGCAGGAGTTGCAAGACGCGACCCGCGCGCTGGAAGACAATCAGAGCAAAGAGGAAGGCCTGCTCAAGGAGGAAGTCACGCCCGAGGACATCGCCGACGTCGTGAGCAGCTGGACCGGTGTGCCGGTGAGCAAGATGATGGAAGGCGAGATGGCGAAGCTCGCGGGGCTCGAAGACACGCTTCATAAGCGCATCATCGGCCAGGACGAGGCGGTTCACGCGGTCGCTGGAGCGGTGCGGCGCAGTCGTGCGGGGCTGTCCGACCCCAACAAGCCGCTCGGCAGCTTCCTGTTTCTTGGCCCGACGGGCGTCGGCAAGACCGAGCTCACGAAGGCGCTGGCTGAGGCGCTGTTCGACGATGAGAAGATGATGGTGCGCATCGACATGTCCGAGTACATGGAGAAGTTCAGCGTGCAGCGTCTGATCGGTGCGCCTCCGGGATACGTCGGCTACGACGAAGGCGGGCAGCTGACCGAAGCGGTTCGTCGTCATCCGTACAGCGTGATTTTGCTCGACGAGATCGAGAAGGCGCATCCGGACGTGTTCAACATCTTGCTGCAGGTGCTCGACGACGGGCGTCTGACGGATGGACAGGGACGTGTCGTGTCCTTCAAGAACGCGATTGTCATCATGACGAGCAACGTTGGGAGCCAGTTCATCCAGGAGTATATGGAGACAGGCGACAAGGACAAGATGAACCATGCGGTCCAAGAGGCGCTGCGCGCGACGTTCAGGCCGGAGTTCCTGAACCGTATCGACGAGATCATCACGTTCCAGAGCTTGGATGTCGAGAATCTCGAGAAGATCGTCGACCTCCAGCTTGACAGGGTTCGCGAGCGTCTGGCTGATCGCCGTATTGCGCTCGAGGTCACGCCGAGTGTGATGGAGCGTCTGAGCTTGGATGGGTTCGATCCGCTGTTTGGCGCGCGTCCGCTCAAGCGTCTGATTCAGCACGAGGTTACCGACCGCGTGGCAAACGAGATTATCTCGGGCAACCTACGCGAAGGCGACACGGTGCGCATCGACCTTGACGAGTCTGGCGATTACAAGGCGGATGTCATTCCGACCCTGGAGCCGACAGTGCTCTAGAGGCGATTAGCGCGAATGGCTTGCAAGCAGCCAGCGGGACCGACGAGTTGGGGGTCGGTTCTCGCTGGCTGTTTTTGTTTTGCCGGCACCCGGGGCCACGCCGACGTCTGGGTATCGGGTGTTCGGGGCGCCGGCGTTGGGGGTCTCGCTGGCGTTAGGATCTCGCCGACGTTGGGGTCGGTTCTCCCTGGTCATGTTGACTGAGTCCCGTTATCGGCAAACCTGAAAGAATGCTGAAAAGGAGGGAATTTGCCTCGTCTCGCACGAGACGCGCAGTCACGGCTATACAATCGAACGGGATGAGCGAGCGCTGCGCAATGCTGGCGTGAACAGGTGACAGAGAATACCAAGGTCACCAACACGATTGGAGCAGCCATGAGTCGCAAGCCACGAAAACAGAGTCCCGCCGATATCTATCATGTTACCAACCGCGGCGTAAGCCGCCAGATCATCTTCGAGGACGATGCAGACCGCGAACGGTTCCTCGCCACCCTGCGTCGCTTCATGGCAGAATTTGATGGCGAGCTGTACGCATGGTGTCTCATGAGCAATCATTTCCATTTGCTGCTTCACATGGATCTCGAAGACATCTCGCTGCTCATGAAGAAGGTCGGGGTCAGTTACGCTGCGTACTTCAACGGAAAATACGATCGGGTCGGTACGCTGTTTCAGGACAGATTCAGGAGCGAGCCGATTGACACGGATTCGTATCTTATGACGGTCGTGCGCTACATCCATCAAAACCCTGTGAAAGCTGGGATAACCCGGACATGTGAGTATCGCTGGAGCAGCTATCAAGAATATGCGCATGGCAAGCGACAACTATGCAGCACATCGTTTGTAATCTCTGTGTTCGGAGGCGTCCCCTGGCTAATCCTCTACCATGATGAGCTCGCAGATGCTGATGGGTGCATGTCCGCCGAACCTAAGCACAAAATGAGCGACAGCGAGGTGGCGAAGCTTGTCCGGCGTGCCTTCCGGCGACTTGGGGTATTCAGCATTTCGGGGGTCATGAAGTCGAAACGCGACATGGTAATTCGCAAGCTGTTAGCGGATGGCGTTCCCGTGAATCAGCTCGCTCGCGTTCTCGGCGTGGGGAGGGCGGTTGTCAGGTATGCGTAGGAGCATCGATTAGCGGTAGGCCTACCGGCAAAGCCAAACCAGGGCCAGCGAAAACCGACCCCGCCAGCGAGAACCGACTCCGCCACCGAGAACCGACCCCGTTTGGAGATGGTCCACCCGAGGTGCGCGTGAGTCTCGATAGCCACCGAGAACCGACCCCGAATCCAACCTCGGCCTTGCGCCCCCTAACCACAGAGAACCGACCCCGAATCCAACCTCGGCCTCGCGCCCTCGAGCCTTCGTGCAGGTTTATGTGCCCCGTATGTGGAATAGCCCGAATGACCACCGAGAACCGACCCCACACGCCACCTTGCGGCTATCATGCAACATCATGAGCAAACAGGCGGCAGCAACACACAAAACAGCAACGCGCATGACGGCGGATATACGCGGTCTGACTAGTGCTGAAGTGGCTCAGCGCGTCTCCGAAGGCAAGGTCAACGAGAACGCAGACGTCAAAACGCGTACTATACCGCGCATCTTCCGCGACAATATCTGCACGTTGTTCAATCTCGTCAACGTCATCTTGGCGGTCGCGATTTTCTGGACCGGCTCGTATCGTAACCTGATCTTTCTCGCCATCATTCTTTGCAACGTCGTCATCGGCATCTTCCAAGAGGTGCGCAGCAAGCTCACCATCGATCGCCTGGGCGTCATCACGTCGACGAAAGCACACGTCATCCGCGACGGCAAGCTGCAGGACATCCCGCTGGGCGAGATCGTCCTCGACGACATCGTCGAGCTGGGACGCGGAGACCAGGTGCCGTCTGACTGCGAAGTCGTCTCCGGCAGGTGCAGCGCGAACGAGAGCCTGCTCACCGGCGAGTCGGACCTCGTCGCAAAGAAGGCGGGCGACAAGCTCATGTCGGGCAGTTTCGTGAGCGCTGGAAGCTGCCGCGCCCGCGTGACGGCAGTCGGCGCGGACAACTATGCGACGAAAATCAACAACGCCGCGAAGGTGTTTCGCAGTGCACGCTCCGACATCATGGACTCGCTCAACAAAATCATCCGCATCGTCACCGTGCTGCTCTTTCCCATCGGCGCGCTGCTGGTCGCCAAGGAAATGACTCTTGGAGGAGGTACGCTCCAGACTGCGATTCTGCATACCTCCGCCGCGCTCGTCGGCATGATTCCGCAGGGACTCATCCTGCTCACCTCGGCGGTCCTCGCGGTCAGCGTCATCCGCCTCGCGCAACACAAAGTCCTGGTCCAGGAGCTGTATTGCGTCGAGACGCTCGCGCGCGTCGATGTCGTCTGCCTCGACAAGACCGGCACGATCACGACGGGGGAGATGGACGTCGACGAGGTCATCCCGTTCAAGGGGGTGAGCTACGACGACGCCCTGCACGCGCTCATCGCGCTCGACGAGGCGACCGATGACGAGAACGAGACCGCTAAAGCGCTGCATTCATATGTGAAGGATCTCGAGGAGCCGTCGGGCGTCCCCGCCGCCATCATCGGCACGGCGCGGATCGTGCCGTTTTCCTCCGAGCACAAGTATTCGGGTGTCTGTTTTGGCAGCGAGGCGGGCAACTACGCGATCGGTGCGGCGGAGTTCGTCTTGAAAGGCAGCTCTGCTCTCGTCGAGGCGCAAGATACGATCAGCCGTCTCGCCGGCGTGAGGCGCGTGCTGGTGCTCGCGCAAGTCGAGGACTTCGATGAGGAAGACGCGATAATCGGCGAGGTCACGCCGCTGGCATTCGTGTTCATCAAGGACCGGATTCGCAGCACGGCCAAGCAGACGCTGGAGTACTTTCACGAGCAAGGCGTGCGCATCAACATCATCAGCGGCGATGCAGTCGAGACGGTGTCTAACATCGCGCAGTCCGTGGGGGTTCCCGACGCGGACCGCTGCGTCGACATGAGCACGGTTGGCGACGAGGACATCGAGCGCGTGGCGCGAGAATGCCGCGTGTTCGGGCGTGTGTCGCCGGCGCAGAAGCGCAAGCTGGTCGAGGCGCTCCAGAATCAGGGGCATACGGTCGCCATGACGGGCGACGGCGTGAACGACGTGCTCGCGCTGCACACGGCCGACTGTTCCGTTGCCATGGGCAGCGGATCTGATGCGGCGAGGTCGGTGGCGAACCTCGTGCTGCTCGACGACGACTTCGCCTCGATGCCGAAGGTCGTCGCCGAAGGACGGCGCTCCATCAACAATCTGCAGCGGTCCGGCTCGCTTTTCCTGGTGAAGACGATATTCAGCGCAGTGATGTCGGTGCTGTTCATCGCGATTGTGGCGTACAACTACCCGTTCATGACGATTCAGCTGACGCTCATCGACTGCTTCACGATTGGGCTGCCGTCGTTTGTTCTGGCGCTTGAGCCGAACCACGACCTCGTGCGTGGCGAGTTTTTGCACAACGTCGTGAACAAGGCCGTGCCCGGTGCGATCTGCATTGTGGCGGCGGTGCTGATTTCTGTGGTCTACAGCTTTGTGGTGGGGCTGAGCCAGGAGCAATTCTCGACGCTTTGCGTGATTCTGACCTGCGTTTCGGGCGTGAACCTGGTGATCAGACTGTCGATTCCGTTCAATCCGATTCGCGTCGGGCTGCTTGTCGTGATTCTCGCGGGCTTGATTTTGGGGATCTTCGTATTCGGCCCGGTCTTCCTGCTCACCCCGTTCTCCTTCGAGATGGTCATCGTGACGATAATCCTCGGAGTAATGATTACGATTCTCTTCAATTTGCTGTTCAACGGGGCGATTCGCAGGGAAAAGCGCTATCTCGCGAGCCTCGGCAAGTAGCGGTCCCTGGTTGCGGGGTCTCTGGTTGTGGGGTCGGTTCTCAGTGGTTCTGATATCAGACACCCGCTGCTATTAGGACCAGCGAGAACCGACCCCCGCCAGCGAGAACCGACCCCGCAGCGACCTCGCAGCCACCCCGCGACCACTTCGACCGCGCATGATATAATCCCTGCATTATGCTGCCGCGATTCCACCTGGCCGATATCTCGACCGTGCTACATTTTCTCGGCGTGCTCGTCTTGATCACGGGCGCGCTGATGTTCATCCCTCTGCTCGTCGCGCTCATCGCCGGCGAGACAGCGCAGGCGGTCGCATTCGTCTTCGGCATCGGCGTGAGCTTGTTCTCCGGCGCGCTGCTGTACCTCTTCCGTGCGCGCAAGCTTGACCGCCGCCGCAGCCTGCTCCTCGTCGGCATGGGCTGGGTCGTCGCCGGCCTGGTCGCATCCGTCCCCATGTACATCTCGGGCGACTTCGATAACTACGCCGCTGCGCTCTTCGACGCGGTCTCCGCGCTCACCACGACCGGCGCCTCGCTCGCGACCGACGTCGACCACGTCGGCTACGCGCAGACCACCTGGCGTGCCGTGCTCACGCTCGTCGGCGGCCAGGCGGTTATCCTCGTCGCGATGCACCTCGGGTTCTTCGGCGAGGGCGGCAACATCACGGTCGCCAACAAGACCGGCGTCCGCGATGAGCGAACCTACCGTCTGAAAGACACTATCTCGTTCATCGTCCTCGTCGGGGCGTTCTTCCTCGTCATCGGCACCATCGGCGTCTGCATCATCTGCCTCACCTTGGGCATGAGCCTTCCCGATTCGGTCATGACGGGCTTCTGGCTCATCACCAACGCGCTCTCGACCAGCGGTTTCACTCCGCACAGTTCGAGTCTCGTCTACTATCACTCCGCCGCCCTGGACGCTTTTTTGATCATCTTCATGCTCGCCGGAGCGCTCAACTTCGCCATCTTCGGCTATGCCCTGCGCGGCAAGCTCCGCCCGATGTTTCGCAACTCCGAGACGCGCACGTTTGCGATCTGGCTTACCCTCCTCGTCGTCTTCGTCTCGTTCGCCCTCTCACGCGACCAGGTCTTCTCGAGCGCTGCCGGCCTGTTCGTCAACGGGACGTTCATGACCATCTCTGCGGCGACGACAAGCGGCATGTGCACCATCTATCCCCAGCAGTTCGGAATCACCATCAGCGAAAGCGTCATCATCATCCTCGAGGTCGCCATGCTCGTCGGCGCGTGCTCCCACTCCACCGGCGGCGGCATCAAGGTCCTGCGCATCATGCAAGTGCTGCGCTGGATCGTCTACTCGATCCGAGTTCGCCTCATGCCGCAAAACGCGCGCGTGCGTGTCAATTACCAGCACTTCGGACTGAAGCACCTGACCGCGCGCGACGCGACGTTCGCGATGACCATCTTCATCCTCTACATCGCGACGGCGGCACTCGGGTCGATGCTCTTCATCGCGCACGGCGGCGATGCGATCAAGTCGGTCTACGAGGCCTCTTCGCTCGTCTCGAACACGGGCCTCACGGCGGGAATGCTGTCGCCGACCTCCCCGATCGACCTCACGCTCGTCGGCATCCTGCTCATGTGGGCGGGCCGCCTCGAGTTCATCGCCCTCATCGCCGCGTTTGTCGGCCTCATCATCTCGCTCGAGCCATCCAACATTCTGCGGGGACTCGGCAACGACGGGCTGGGCAAGAAGAAGCTGCGCAGCCGAGGAGGCAAGGCGTGGCGCCGTTGGAGGAACCAGAAGCACCGCCGCAGCAGGGCCGCTAATGCGGGGAAGGCGACGCGCATCGTCGGCGCCATCGCCGCAGTCGTCCTGTCTGCCGCGCTCGTCGGCGTGCCGGCGTCGTATGCGGTTGACGGCGGCGTGCAGATTCCCTCGCAAGACGACGCGAGCGAGCAGGCATCGGCTTCTGACGCTCCCGAGCTCTCGAACTCCGATACGTACCGCTCCGTCGAGATTTCCGACCTGCTCTCCGCGACCGAGCGTCTCAACGGGCGCAGCGTCAAGTTCTCGGGCGAGGCGATTGGCGAGCCGATCGTGGCCGACGAGGGGCACAAGTGGGTCAACGTCATGGCGGCGGACAAGTCGATGATCGGCGTCTACATGACGAACGAGCAGGCGGCGGCGATCGAGCACTTCGGCGCGTACCGCATGACGGGCGACACGGTCCTCGTCGAGGGCAGCTATCAGATTGCCTGCCCCGACCACAACGACGAGATCGGCGTTCACGCCGACGCGGTCTCGGTCTCTGCCGAGGGCGCTTCCTACGAGCGCTCGTGGTCGATGACGCTGTTCACGTGGGGTGTCGTCTTGGGCGGGGTCGGTTCTGTCCTGTTCGCGATCACGACGTTGCGGCGCGGCCGGCTGCGCAGACGGCGCCGCGCGTGATTGGCGCTACAATAGCTGGCATGCGAAAGGAGAGCTTTGAGGCAGAAGACTACACAGCAGGCGGCGGGAAAGCGCCGGCCCATCGTCGGGCTGCTGTCCGTTTTGGGCTCAGTCGTCGCGTTTCTGCTCTTCCTCGCGCTCGTGACGGCGGGCATCCACTTCGCGATGCTATAGGCGAGCACACGTGATCTACCGCCTGCACATACACGACTGGAGGGTCATCGCCCATTATCTGGGCATCCTGATCATGCTCGTCGCGGTGGCCATGGTGTTTTGCTTCGTGGTCGCGCTCGCGCTCGGGGAGTACAAGACCGCGGTCGACTTCCTGCTGTCGATTGGCATCTCCGCCACGGCAGGCGCCGTGCTGATCCTGTTTCGCTACGAGCGCGGCTCGCTCGACTGGCGCCAATCGCTCATCATTACCGGACTGTGCTGGGTGATTCTCTCGCTGTTCGGCGCGCTGCCGCTTTCGATGTCGGGGCAGTACGCGAACTATCTCGACGCGATGTTCGACACGGTGTCGGCGTTCACGACCACGGGCATGTCGCTCGCGCTCGATACCGACCACATGGCTTTGAGCCTCGCGCTGTGGCGCGCCATCATGCACCTCATCGGCGGCATCGGAGTCGTCGTCATCGCGCTCGCGCTCGGCATCTTTGGCACGGGGGCAGCCGCCGCCTCGCTGTATCGTGCTGAGGCGCGTTCGGGGCAGGTCATGCCCGAGATCAGGCAGACGTCGCGTTTCATCTTGCGGCTCGCGGCAGTCATCGTCGTCGTGGGAACGGTCGCCTGCACGATTCCGCTGTTTCTCAACGGCTTCAGCGTGAGAAGCGCGCTCGTGAACGGCTTCATC
>JBJEHP010000101.1:0-2965 GCA_051876145.1 Coriobacteriales bacterium
CCGAATTATAACCACGCGTCTATATCTGCCAACGCACAAGTTGGGGAACGGCACAGCTGAACGGGGCGAATGCACAAAAACGCCCGCCTTGGACGAGGCGGGCGCATCGGTATTTCTTTATGAATGCCGCGAACGCGCGAGAGGCTAGGCGCCGATCTCTGCCGCGACGACGTCTGCGACGCGCTGGGCGATCCGGTCTGCCTGATCCTGCGTACGCGCCTCGACCATGACGCGGATGAGCGGCTCGGTGCCGCTCGGGCGCACGAGCAGCCTGCCCTCGTCGCCAAGCTCGGCGCTTGCCTGCTGCTCGGCCACGGCGATCGCGTCGTTTCCGGCGTAGAGCGCCTTGTCGACTACACGCACGTTGACGAGCGCCTGCGGGAACTTGTCCATGACCTGCATGAGCTCGGAGACCGGCTTGCCCGTCGTCGCGATGACGGACAGCAGCTGCAGCGCGGTTACCAGGCCGTCTCCCGTCGAGTTGTGCTCGAGGAAGATGATGTGCCCCGACTGCTCGCCGCCGATGCAGGCGCCCAGGGCGCGCATCTGCTCGAGGACGTAGCGGTCGCCCACCTTGGTGGTGACGACGTCGATGCCCTCGCGCTTCATGGCAAGCTGGAAGCCGAGGTTTGCCATGACCGTGCCCACCACGGTGTTCTCCGCGAGCGCGCCGCGTCCCTTCATGTCCTCGGCGCAGATCGCGAGGATGTAGTCGCCGTCGACGACGGTGCCGTCCGGCGCCACCGCGAGCAGGCGGTCGGCGTCGCCGTCATGCGCGAGCGCGATGTCGGCGCCGGTCTGCTCCAGCAGCTCGATAACGGGTTCAAGGTGCGTCGAGCCACACCCGACGTTGATGTTTTCGCCGTCTGGGTCGGTGTTGATGGCGAACACCTCGGCGCCCAGCTCCTCGAGGGCCGCCGGCGTCGTCGCGCACGATGCGCCGTGTGCGCAGTCGAGCGCCACCTTGATTCCCGAGAAGTCGACGCCCTTCGCGCGGACCGTATCGACGGCATGCTCGATGTAGCGCTGCGCGGCGTCTTCGAGCACGACAGGCGGCTCGGGCGCGGGAACCTGCTCGCCGCGCACTTCCTCGACTACCGCCTGCAGCTCGTCTTCGAGCGCGTCGGGCAGCTTGTAGCCGTCTGCGTCGAAGAACTTGATGCCGTTGTACTCGGGCGGATTGTGGCTTGCCGAGATTACGATGCCGCAGTCGACGTCGGACTGGCACGTGAGCAGGGCGACGGCCGGCGTCGGGATGATTCCCGTGACCACGGGCTCGCCGCCTTCGGCGCGGATGCCCGCCACGAGCGCGTCTTCGAGCATCGGGCCTGACACGCGACTGTCGCGTCCGATGAGCACGCGGGGGCCGATCTTTCGAACCGCCGCCCTTCCCAGTGCAACAGCCAGGTCGCGGTCGAGTTCCGTGCCCGCGACGCCGCGCACGCCGTCTGTTCCAAAAAGACGAGGCATACAACTCCTCCAAATGCGTATGTATGTTTCTTCAAAAAATGCTGGAGGCATTGTAGCGCAAGCGCCCCAACTCGACGCGCCTGCGCCCCACGCGCAAAATGGGCGATAATGCACGTATTCGTTTTCACAGGCAATCGTTTCCTCGGAGGGGCTCTCTTCCCATGTCAAAAGAATCCACGTCAGGCTTTCTCGAAACGCTCGGCTGCGCGCTCCTCTTCCTCGTGCTCATCGTCATCGCCGTGATCGCCCTGGCAATCTGGCTCGCCATCGCCGTCCTGGCAGGCGTGGGGCTGTGGTACCTGATCCGCTTCATCTGGCGCAAGTACGCCGCCGCGCACCCCGAGGCCCCGGCCGTGCAGCGCGGGATGAAGATGACGCCGCTCACGCGCAAGATCCTCGCGGCCATCCCCTGCGTCATCCTCGGCTGCTGCCTGTTCTTCGCCCCGTTCGTGGCAAACGACAGCTCGGACTCGGCAGACAGCTCCACGCAGGAAGACGCGCAGACCTCGGCACCCGCCGCAGACGAATCCACGCAGGACGCGCCCACGACCACACCGGACAACTCCGCCCCGCAGGCAGACGAGGCCGCCCCGGCACCGAGCACCGCCAGCGCGGGCACGCTCAAGATGCACTTCATCGACGTGGGGCAAGGCGATTCGGAGCTGTTGCAGCTTCCCGACGGGAGCACCATGCTCATCGACGCGGGAACCGCAGACGAGGGCCCCGTCGTCGTCTCGTACCTGAAGTCCCAAAACGTCAAGACCATCGACTACCTCGTCGCCACCCATCCTGATGCCGACCACATCGGCGGCATGGAGGACGTGATCCAAAGCTTCAGCATCGGGGAGCTCTGGATGCCCAACTACGCAAAGGACACCAAGACCTTCAACGGCTTCGTGAACGCCGCCAGCGCGAAGAACATCCCCACGAAGCAGGCGTATACGGGCGAGACCATCGTCCCCGCGAGCGCGGGCTACGAAATCGACGTGCTCGGTCCCTCGCAGAACCTGCACTCCGACGATGCCAACGACTATTCCATCGTCTTGAAGGTCGTCAACGGCAGCACCTCTGCGCTGTTCACCGGCGATGCCACCGCCGACGAGCTCGTCTCGTACCACCCCGGCCACGTCGACCTGCTCAAGGCGGCGCACCACGGCTCACGGACCGGCACTACCACCTCCGTCATGAACGCGCTCACGCCCGAGTACGTGATCATGTCGTACGCGCTGGGCAATTCCTATGGGCACCCGCACCAGCAGACGCTCGACGCTATCGAGAAATCGGGCGCGAAGGCGTACTCGACCGCGGCAAACGGCACCATCGTCGCCACGTCCGACGGGTCGACGATCACCATCAGCTGCCCGAAGAACGGCCAGATCATCGTGGGCAAGAAAGCTGCCAAGAAATAAGCGTCAGCATTAAACGAGGGGGAGGCAGCGCTGAACTGCCTCCCATTTCTTGGACATGGAAATAAAAGTCCGAGAGATGGGAGGCT
>JBJEHP010000102.1:0-2964 GCA_051876145.1 Coriobacteriales bacterium
TCATCCATGTGCACAATGGGCGACCTGGTGATCAGTCCCATCGCCGCAGATGTGTACCAGGTGTTCTCGGATTCCCCCGAATGGCTCATCAACCTCGGCATCACGGGGCCTGCGCTCTTCGGGCTGCCATTCGGCCTGATAACAGGCGTGCTCTGCGATCGCATGGACAAGAAGCGCATCATGGTGGTCGGCTTTGCGATCTTCACCGTAAGTTCGGTACTCGGCATTGCGATTCAGGAAATCTGGTACTTCGTGGCCATGCGTCTTCTGGCAACCGGCGTTGGCTGGGGCATCACCAACACTGCGGCCCTGTCGATTCTCGCAGATCTGTTCACCGACGGAACCGAGCACGGAAAGTACGTCGGCTGGTATAACTCGGTCATGTCGATAATGGGCGCCGTGCTTGCGTCGTCAGCCGGCTATCTTGCCGTCGGAACATGGAAAAACGCATTCCTCGTCTACCTCATCGCCATCCCCGTGCTGCTGATGCTAGTCGTCTTTCTCCCCTCGTTCCCGCCTGTTCGCCCGGTCGCAGAAACCGTCGAGGAAGTGCGCGGTGAGTCAACCTCTTCTGTATCCGCTCTGGCACGCGGGCTTTTCCGCTCTCCTCATGAGGAGCGGGCGCCCAAGGGCTGGTGGAAGCCGTTGGCACCGCTTTCGGTGCAAGTGTTCCTCGTGGCGATGCTGTACTTTGTGATCCTTTACATGGTCGCGCTCTACGTTGCAGATGCAGGAATCGGTGACGAGTCGTTTGCGGGTATCTTGACCTCCCTCATGACGATCGCAACCGCGATTGGCTCGCTGACCTTCGGCTTTTTCTACAAGCGCTTCAGCAATGCCGTATACGTGCCCGCCCTCTTCGTCATCGCGGGTATCTTTTTCGTGCTCGCGTTCTTCCCCAGCGCTCCTGTTGCGATGGCTGCGCTGGGCATCGCCGGACTGATGTGGCCTTTCTACTTCTGCTTCTTCTATACCCACTGCACAGAGATCGTCCCCGCCGGCAAGCAGAGCACCGCGACGAGCATTGTCGCGGCAGCGGATGGACTCGCCGTTACCGCGAGCTCGTACCTGCTGACGGGGACGATTGGCGTGACGGGCGGCAGCTGCCTGACGGTGTATCCGCTGTTCGGAGCCGCCATGCTCGTCATCGCGCTCGCGTCAGTGCTGGTGCACGCGACACGACAGCGCAGGAAGGCTTCCTCCAGCGCGAGAAACGCCGCATAGGCACGACTCCCACTTCGTCTGCGGCAATTTCGCGCAGGGTGCGCCAAATGTGTGGCACTGCCACGTTTCGCGCGCGTCCTGCGGGCAATCAAAGGCACTGCCACCGATTGCCCGCAAGTGACGCCGCCTCATCGGCCTACTTGAACTTGCAGAATGCCAACGTGATGGTACCCACGATTCCAATCACGCACATCACGATACCCGTGAACATCCATGCCGACATGTCAGGACCCAGCAGCATCGGCACCAGCCACGTACCCAGGAACTGCCCCAGGCTCTGGACCAGCATGAGCACGCCCATGCCGATCGACATCAGCTCCGGCCGTCCGAGCACGTTGATGTACGACGTCAGGCACATGACGGGGACGCCCAGGCCGACCAGGCCCATGACGACGGCGCCAACCCACATCAATGCTCCCGTCTGCGTGAGCAGCAGAAAAGCGCACGGTCCCATTGCCGCCAGCGCCACCAGATAGAGCGGCTTGCAGCGCCCCATCTTATCGGACAGCGCGCCAAACAGGGGCGACGAGATAACCGCGAGCAGCATAGGAAGGGTGCTCACAAAGCCGGACATCGTAGGGTCGACGCCATGTTGCTGCATGAACGTCGGAGCGAATGCGAGCACGGCGAGCAGGGTCAGGTTGAAGACGAGGAATGCGAAGTAGAACAGCAAGGTGTTCGGTTTGAAGAGCTCCGAATAGCTCGCCTTCTCTTCCGGCTCGTCCGCCGCTGCCTCGGCAGCCGCATCAAGCGCCGCTGCAGGCGATTTCACGAGCAGCGCAACGAAGATGGCAAACACGACCGCGATACCCGCGTAGATCACCCACACGCCGGTAAACCCGGTCATCGCGTACAGCGTCGGCGTCAGCACTCCACCGAGAACCGACCCCAGGCACACCCAAAGCGCCCAGATGCCCGTTGCCGACCCCACTTTCTCGGGAGCAACGTACTTCTGCACCGCCAGGGGACCGCAAATCGTCACGAAGATGAATGCGACGCCTTCGATGGCACGCGACACGATGAGCACCGTCCCGCTCCCGGCAAACGCGCCGACAAGCGATCCGAGCGCGACGACCGCCGCCGCAGCGAGCAGCATGGTCTTCGGGCCGAACTTCTTTGCAAGCGCGCCCGTCGGCACAGCCAAGATGATTCCGACGAAGGTAAAGATCGACATCAGCCAAGACGCAGACCCTGCGTCCATGTTCATCTTGGTCATGATGTCGCCCATGACGACGGGAACCTTGTATTGGACCATCGCGACAGACGTGCCGAACAACAGCATGGTCACTGCGATCAACGCCCAGTTCCCATACTTTCTTTCCGTATTCATGGAGCTCTCCTCCCTATCCCGCACCCGGCGCTTCCCCGCCAGGTGCCGTTCATTTCGAAAACGAGACAACACGACCCCGACCTGCTGTTCGAGCAGGATTTTTCAAAAATCGGTTGTTACGGTCGTTGCTGCGAGCGCTCGACCTGAAGGCTAGCCGGCCGTATCAGATGCGGCGCTTACAGGGCTGCGATATTGTCCTGAAGAACCTCGAAGCGCTCACCACTCGGACCGCGGAAGAACATGATCCGCAGCTGTGTCCCGGCATCGCCGTAAACCGTGAAGACATCGTCATCTTCTTGGGAAAGCGGCCGGTCAAACTCGAGCGGAGGATCGAAGGGCCCCGCCTCGACCTCGACTCCCTTCGCGTCGAGGTGAGATACGAACGCATCCATATCGTCCACCCTGAACGC
>JBJEHP010000103.1:0-2959 GCA_051876145.1 Coriobacteriales bacterium
AGGGTCGAGAAGTCGCCGCCCAGCGAGATGCCGATGCACAGCAAGATGAGCGGGAAGCCCATGATGCCGGCGGACATCATCGCCTCGGCAAACGGTGCGTCGGCATCGGAGAGCATCGCCATCGAGTCGACGGGCGTGATGCCGACGAGGAACCACTGGAACAGCGCGTTGACCGCGAAGACCACGAACGGCGTGAGGAACATCGCGCGGGGAATGTTGATGTGCGGGTACTTGATCTCCTCGCCCATCGAGACGGCGGACTCGAATCCCGCGAAGCACCACCAGATCATGCACATCGCGGCAAAGAACGAGACGGGATTGCTCGCGTCGATGAAGTCGGGCGTCGTGATGAAGGTCGGCAGGCTCACGTTGGGAATCATCGTCAAAAACCAGATTGCGGCAACTCCCCAGAAGAAGAACATCGCCGCGTTCTGCACGCGCCCCGAGACCTCGACTCCAAACACGTTGACCACGGTAAAACCGGCGACGACGATTGCCGCGAGGATGACGTCGGAGATGGGCAGCTCGATGCCGAGGGCGAGGAAGATGGTCTTGAAGTAGTAGCTAAACGCGAGCGCCTCGCCGCCGTTGACGGCGACGAGCGAAATGATGAAGTTCCAGCCCGCGAGCACGCCCGCCCAGCGCCCGATGCCCATCGACGCAAACTGGTAGGTGCCGCCGGCGTAGGGGAGCGACGCGCCCATCTCGGCGTAGAGCAGCGCGGGGTAGATGCTCACGATGAGCGCGAGGAGCGTCGCGAAGATGACGAATGGCCCGAGGTCGCCCACGACGTTCGAACCCGTCGTGAACAAGCCGACGCCGATGACCGAGCCTGCTGCGATGGTGACGGCCTCCCGCATGCCAAACTTACGCTTGAGCTGGCCTTTTCCAACTGTGCCTTCGCCCTGTGCCATGTATTGCCTCTCATATCAGTAGACTTTAGCAAACTGTAGTGCTGTAGTAAGCGGGTAGGAGTGTAGCGCAAGGGAATGGTTGTCACAAGGGCTTGATGACGCTGCTGACTATCTGCCGGCAGTTAGAGACCGCGTACGACGTAGCGCGAGCGCAGCAAGGCGGCCCAGGTCGCAAGCGCAATCGTCATCGGCGCGACGATCATCCAGCCCGTCGCCTCGACGTACGTGCCAAAGACGGGCAGCAGGACGAGGAACATGCCCACCGCGCCCAGAAAGACGCGCGTGCAGTTGATGAGCGCGGATGCCGAGCCGATATCGGAATCCTGCTGCGCAAGCAGGATGTTGACCGTGTACGGGCGCACGGCGGATTCGAAGAACGCGAAGATCAGGAACAGCCCGCAGAAGACGAACGCGTTGCTCTTCCCCACAATCAAGATGAGGATGCCCACGACGATCGTGCAGACGATCGCGAGCGAGGTGAAGAAGCGATGCGTCACGTTCTTGGAGATCTTCAGCCATGCCGCGGGGCCGAGCGCATTCGTCAGCGCCACCGTCGCGAAGAACAGGCTGAAGCCGAGCGCGCTGAAGCCGAAGAAGTCGATGTAGATGTACGAGCCGACCGACACATACGCCATGTAGCCGATCTCCCAAGTGCTGGTAATCAAGAGGAAGAACAGGAAGGCGCGGTTTTTCGCCACGTGCCCCAGGCGGGCGAGCGTCGCGGGCAGGCTCGTCGTCACGCGGTTTTTCGCGGGCAGGGTCTCCTTGAATGCCAGGGCCATGAGAAATTCGAGCGCGGAGACGGCGGCGAGCACGACAAAGACTCCGCGCCAATTGGTGACGACGAGGATGCCGGCGCCGATGATCGGCGCGGCGACCGGCCCGATCACGAAGATGATCTGGATGATGGCGAGCATGCGCTCGCGGTAGGCGTCCTTGACGGCGTCCTTGACGACGGCGGTGCACACCGCGCTCATAGCGCCCGAGCTCAGAGCCTCGACGACGCGCGCGGCAATGAGCATCCAGATGCTGACCGACGCGGCGCACACCAGGCTCGACAGGCAATAGCAGGCAAGGCCCGCCAGAAGCACCGGCCTGCGCCCGAACTTGTCGGAGAGGGGGCCAAAGATCAGCAGCCCGACCGCCATGAAGAGGTAGTAGCCCACGAGCGTGAGGTTCACGATGTCGTCGGTCGTGTTGAAGTAGCTGGCCATGTTCGGGATGGAGGGCGTGTACATGTCGAGGGAAAGCGGCGCGGTGAGCGACCCCAGCACGAGCAAGACGAGCAGCCCCGCCGCCCTCAGCCGTGGCTGCGGTACTTCCAGCCAGTCGTCCATCTTTCCCACGTGCACCCTCTCTTTCATCGGCAAAAACAAGTGGCGCTTATTCTACATGCTCTTCCCCGCTCGCGCCCCTAAAAAATGACACGATACCCACGGCCCCTCGTGTCATTTGCTGGACGTATACTTGTCAATGCTGGAACTATTCGTGCTTGGAGGTAGTGTCATGGCAAAGATTCCCCAGGAAGTGAAAGAGCTCTTCGACCAGGTCAAGGACGTCGCGTTTTGCACGGCAGATGCAGATGGCCAGCCCAACGCGAACATCATCGCGATGAAGAAGATCGTCGACGACGAGACGCTCTACCTGTCCGACCAGTTCTTCAACAAGACGCTTGCAAACCTCAAGGTCAACCAGAAAGTGTCGGTCCTGTTCTGGGACAAGGGGACCGCTTACCAGATTTACGGCACGGCGCGCTACGTGAACGAGGGCGCCGAGTTCACCGACCAGGCGGCGTGGGTCAACGCGGCGTTTGAGCAGATGGGCATGCCCATCAAAGCGAAGGGCGGCGTCTACCTGACCGTCACCGCGGTCTACAGCTCCTGCGCTGGACCCGATGCCGGCAAGCAGCTCGCATAAGCGCTAGCCCGCCACAAGGCGCATGCCACAGACCGCATTCGACGTGTGACGCCGCAAGTCATCCTGCGACCCTCGAATGCCTCGCTGACGTGCGCCTTTGCATGCCCGCTATCCCCAGATTTCAACGC
>JBJEHP010000104.1:0-2957 GCA_051876145.1 Coriobacteriales bacterium
AGGATCGATACATGTTCAAAGCCAATACCGTCTTGTGGGAGAAGTACGCCCCGCTCGTCAAGCAGGTCGAGAAGCCGTCGCGCTATCTGGGCCAGGAATGGGGAGCAATCGAACCCGCAGACAAGCCCGACGCCGACTACCACGCGGTGATGATCTACCCGGACACCTACGAGATCGGGCAGGCCAACCAGGCCATCTCGATCCTCTACGACGCTCTCAACGCCGACGAGCGCATCTACTGCGAGCGCGCGTACCTGCCGTGGGTCGACATGATCGCGCTCATGCGCGAGAAGGGCCTGCCGCTGGCGTCGCTCGAGACGTTCACGCCGCTTTGCGAATTCGACTTCGTCGGCATCACGCTGCCGCACGAGATGGCGGCGACCAACGTGCTCGAGACGCTTGACCTGGGCGGCATCCCGCTGCGCGCCTCCGAGCGCGGCGAGGACGACCCGCTCGTCTTTGGCGGCGGCCCATGCGCGTTCAACCCCGAGCCGTACGCGTCGTTCTTCGACGCCATCTTCATCGGCGAGGGCGAGCGCGCCGACGTCGAGGTGGCGCTTCTGCACCGCAAGCTCAAGGCAGCTGGCGCCACGCGTGCCGAGATCTTGCGCGCGCTTTCCGCAGTGAAGGGGCTCTACGTCCCCTCGCTGTACGGGGCGCAGCGCATCGAGCTTTCCGACGGACTGTTCTACGAGGTGGCATGCCCGCTCGACGAGTCGGTGCCCAAGACGGTCGAGAAGCTCGTCATCCAAGACTTCGACGCGGTCAAGGCACTGCCCGAGCCCATCGTGCCCTACAACGAGCTCGTGCACGACCGCCTTGCCATCGAGGTGCTGCGCGGGTGCAACCGCGGCTGCCGCTTCTGCCAGGCGGGCATGATCTACCGTCCCGTGCGCGAGCGCAACGCGGACACGATCATCTCCGCCGTTGCCCAGGGGCTTGCCTGCACGGGCTACGACGAGGTGTCGCTCACGTCGCTTTCGTCGACGGACCATTCCACCATCGTCGAGCAACTGCGCCGACTCAATCGCAGCTTCCACGGGACGGGCAAGAGCGTGAGCCTGCCCAGCCAGCGCGTGGACGCGTTTGGCGTGGAGCTCGCGCGTCTGATCGCCGGCGAGAAGAAAGGTGGCCTGACGCTCGCCCCCGAGGCGGGAACGCAGCACCTGCGCGACATCATCAACAAAGGCGTGAACGAAGAAGACCTCTTCAACGCCGTGACCAGCGCGTTCGAGGCCGGTTGGAGCTCGCTCAAGCTCTACTTCATGATCGGGCTTCCGGGCGAGACGGACGAGGACGTCGCGGGCATCGGGGGTTTGTGCAAGCGCGTGCTGTGGGCGGCGCGCGACGCGGTTCCCGAGGAGCAGCGCGCCAAGACGCACGTGCAGATGCGCGTGTCGGTGGCGCTGTTCGTTCCCAAGGCGGTCACGCCGTTCCAGTGGGACGGGCAGATCGGCCTCGAAGAGATCCAGCATCGCATCGAGGTGCTCAAGGCGAGCTTCCCCGAAAGCGAGCTGCGCAAGAAGAACATCAAGCTGACCTGGCACGACTCGGCCACCTCGTACGTCGAGGCGGTGCTCGCACGCGGCGGGCGCGAGTGCGCGCCGCTCATCGAGCGGGCGTGGCGCAACGGCGCGCGCTTCGACGCATGGAGCGACCAGTTCTCGTGGGAGGCGTGGGAGAAGGCGGGCGAGCAGACCGGCGTGCCCATCTTGCAAAGCGCGATGCGCGAGTACGCCGAAGACGCGCCGCTTCCGTGGGACCACATCTCGAGCGGCGTGCGCAAGGCGTATCTGCTGCGCGAGCGGCACAAGGCACAGCAGGGGCTGACGACGCCGGACTGCACGTTTGGCAAGTGCTCGGTCTGCGGCGTGTGTCAGGACCTGCTCGTCTACAACTACACCGAGGGCCCGCGCGTGGCGTCCCCGTCCGAGCAGGGTCGCATGGACGCGGCAAGCGGCACGATTCCCGCGCCGACGGCTGCGTCGGTCGAAAAGCTCAGGCAGGCCCGAGCGCGCAAGGCGAAAGGGGCAGATGCGGCAGACGAGGGCGAGGTGAGGGTCCATGGCTAAGAACTTCCTGCTCGTCATCGAGTATGCCGAGCGCGACAGGCTCGCGTACCTTTCGCATCTGGAGACGGTCGAGGCGATGCGCCGCGTCGTGCGGCGCGCGCAGCTGCCGTTTGCGGTCTCGCAGGGGTTCAGCCCCCACATGGAGACGACGTTCGGGCCGGCGCTGCCAGTGGGCGCCGGTGGCGAGGGCGAGTACTTTGGCGTCTACCTGGAAGACTACGTCGCCCCCGAGGCGGCGCTCGAGCGCCTGCAGAAGATGGCGCCGACAAATCTCATGCCGCTTTCGGTCAGATACGCAGACGTGCATGCCGACGCGCTCGACGTGTACTACAACACGAGCATGTGGCGCGCGGAGTTTGCAGGTGGGCTCGCCGTGCTCGAGGAGGCGTTCGCGCGGCTGTGCGAAGTCGGCTTCATCGAGACCGTCAAGGTGAAGAAGGGCAAGACCAAGGTCAAGCGCGTCGAGTTTGCCACGCGCCTCGTGGAGGCACCGGCATTTGCGCAAGGTGAGGACGGAAAACTCGTCATGACGTTCACGACCCGCCAGGACAACGAGGGCGCGCTGCGTCCGGACAAGTTCATCGACGCGGCTCTCGACGGCGTCGAGGTGCCTCCGCAGCTGGTCACCCTGACCCGCACACGTCTCTCACATACCTGAGGTTGGAGGCGCTTCGTCGTGTGGCGGATGGGGAACTGAAATCTCGGGCGATTTCCCCTTGAACGAGCGCGATAATCCTTGTAGACTATCGATGTTTGTCTCTTGACTAGAGGTGCCTGTTTCCCTGCGCCTTGGTTGGGGCTTTACATATACCGATTTATTTTGCGTCTGAATAGCAGCCAGGCGCGCAAGAATGGAATCGAAAGGCAACGAGAAATGTACGCAAT
>JBJEHP010000105.1:0-11095 GCA_051876145.1 Coriobacteriales bacterium
TGCCACAACTTTGGCGCAAAATGCACGAGAAGATTGGCAGTGCCACGCATCGCACGCAAGTCGCGTGAAGGGGGGAGCGCGTTACATTCTCTTGTTGGAGAACAAGGCCTCGAGCTGCGATCTCTTGTTGACTCCGAGCTTCGAGTAGGCGTTGTAGAGATGCTTGCGTGCAGTAGATGGGCTGATGCTCAGCCGCTCGGCAATCTCTTCGTCCGCTCCACCGAGTGCGGCAAGTTCCGCGACTTGATACTCGCGGATAGTAAGACCGTATCGGCCCATAGCCTCGTCGCGTGAGAGACGGTTTTCCTCAACGAGCTCGTGCTGTAGCTGATTAAACCGAATCGCGAACAGTCTGGCCAACTTGTTGCAGACTAATAGCTCCACATCGGAGAAGTCTCCTTCAGACTTTGAACGGAACAGGGTATACGACCCTCTGAGCTTGCCGTTTTCTGTCATATTGACGCGCATTCCCCAATGCACGTCCTCTTTTTGGTAGATGTCCTTGTAGACGCGCAAGTTCTCGAGCGATTCCTGGTCGATGATGTCGGAATCGCGAAATGCGCAGTCGGCAGCCTTGAGGTTCATTCGGTTGAATATCCAGTCGACGTCCATGTAGGGGCCGTTGATGAAGGTGTCGAAATAGTGGACGGTTGATCCGTACTGATAGAACTGCCCAAATTTCACGTTGCCCGGAACATAGTCATCGAACACGAAGAGCATACACTGCTTGCATGGAACCAACGCCACCAGGCAAGCGAGACTTTCCTGGGCAAACTCGTCAATGCTCGTGCTCCGCATGATGCGAAGCGAGCCTTCGTACATGGTTTCCCAAAGTTGACTTGGTATTTGTGCCAATGTAATCCCCCTCAAGCAGTTTCCTCTCCTGCGTTGGAAAAGTATATAGACTGAATTAGGCAGATTTCTACTCATAAGCCTGGATAGCTGCCGACAATGGTGTCAGTTTCTACTGTTGAACAGGTATTTCGCACCCTTCTATCTTTTCATTGCGGTCAAGTCTCATGGGGAGACTTCGTGAAAGGTCTTGAAAAGCTTTTCGCAAGAGAGGAAGGAAAGAACATGAAGGGTCCTGCGTGGTACGGTCGAATCGTCAACTGCATCATGAACATCTTGATGTGCGCGCTGCTGGCAACATATGTGCTGTGGACAGTGCAGAACATCCCGGGTAATGAGTCGCTGCCGATTCTGACCCCTCTATCTTGGTTCGTGTCCTTTATCGATAGCTTCTTCGTGGGGATGTTCGTTGGGGACTTCATCCCTGCATTTGCCTGGGGGCAGAAACTGGCGGGCGCCCTCAAGCTCAAGGGGCTTCCCAACTATCTCGTCTCTGTGTTCGTGCTGGCTTTCGTGATGGTCACTTCCATCAGCTTCATCTGCACCTTCATCAGCAACGTCCAGACCATCGGCATGGCAGGTGTCATCTCGACCTGGCTCCTTGTCTACCCTGTGCTGCTCGGCCTCGGCTATCTGCTTCAGCTGTGCACGCTTTGGGCGGCGTTCAAGATCGCCGCCGCGATTTCGGGCTTCGATCCTGCCAAGGCCGCGCCTTCTAACGCGGAAGCCTGATAAGGGCGTACTCGGCGTCAAGGTAAATCTCGAACGAAGTAAAGGAAAGGTTGCACGATGGGTGATAGAAAGGGCATCGCGTTTGCGGCGGCAGGGTGCGCCGCACTCGCGGGACTTTCGTACGGGTGCTCTGGAACGGTGAGCCAGCTGTTCGCTGCCCAGGGTCTGAGCGTTGGGAATATCACCGTCGTCCAGTTTCTGCTGTCGACACTCATGCTCGCAGTGCCCGTTGCTGTTAGGTACCATGATTTTCCCTCTGCTAGAGAGACTCTCAAACTCCTGGTGGTCGGTCTGTTTCAGCCGGGCGCGGCTATTTGCTACTACTCTGCGATAAGCATGCTCACGGTAGGGCAGGCAACGGCGATGCAGTTCCAGTACGTGTGGATGGCAGTCGTCATCCAGTGCATCGTCGAGAGGGCTGCACCCAAGAAGATTGCGGTGGTCAGCTCGTTGCTGGTAGTGCTGGGCACGATTTTTGGCAGCGGCATCGCCGACGAATTCCTCCTGGGGGCTTCGGGCGGCCTGAGTCTCGTCGGCCTTGGGTTCGGCATGGCCTGTGCCCTCTTCTATGCCATTTTCCTGTACTTCAATGGAGTCGTCGCGTCGGAGACGCATCCCATCACGCGCTCGTTCGTCATCAGCATTTCGGGCGTGATCGTCTCGAGCTTGCTCTATCCCAGCACGTACGTGGACGTTGCGGCCAATCCCCTGGCATTCGTCCCTTGCGGAATCGTGATGGGCTGCCTGACCCTGATTGTTCCCGTGATGTGCCTGTCGTTTGCCTCGAGGCATCTCGATGGGAGTGGGGTCGCGCTGCTGACCTCGCTTGAGTTGCCGGCTGCAGCCTTGTCCGGGTTCCTCGTTTTGGGCGACTCGTTGTCGGTGCTCGTCATCGCGGGAATCGTCGTAATTCTTGCCGCGGTCATCATCTCTGCAAAAGGCGGTGATGCGGCTGAACAGGAAAACGATGCTGTTCGGGAGGCGGTCTAGACGAGAGTGCAGTTTCCGTTGCCGAACGCATGAGAACATAAAACCCTCGGTTATTGAAAGAAGCAGAACATGACTATTGCAGACAGCATTTTCACTAACGGAAAAATCGCGACGCTGGATTCGCAGAACACCGTCGTCGAGGCAATCGCCGTGAAAAACGGCTTCATCATCGCCCGTGGCACGACAGATGAGATCCGAAGCCTCGCGGGGGATACGACTCAGGAGATCGATCTTGGCGGCAAGGTGATGCTCCCCGGCATACACGACGCTCATGTCCACATCTGCGATTATTCTGACAACATGCTCCATACCTGCGATTGCTCGCGAGGGTCGGCAGCCAATCTCGAGCAGCTGCGCGCAATTCTGAAGAAGCGCGCAGAAGAAGTCGGACCGGGTAATTGGGTGCGCGGCGCAGGCTGCGATGACGAGGCCCTTGAGGAGATTGCCCGCGAGGGGCGCAGGATTACGCGTTGGGACATCGATGAAGCCTGCCCCGACAACCCCGTGGTCATCATCATGTGGGATGGACATACGTGCCTCATCAACTCGAATGCCATGAAGCTGGCGGGAATAACGCGCGACACTCCAAACCCTGTAGGCGGCGAGATCCTGAGAGACGAAAACGGTGAGCCGACTGGCCTTCTGCAGGAGGCAACTGCACTGCAGCTCGCGTTCAAGGCGATGCCGCGCGCAACGGTGGAAGAGCTGAAGGAAAATCTCATCGCCGGTCAGAAGCTCATGAACTCCATGGGGTACACGTCTTATACCGACTGCACCTGCGGCCCTGCGAATTCCGAGCGCGAGGTCGGAGCGTCCGGCGAGCTTTCTTTGAAGGCATATGAGGAGCTGCTCAACGAGGGAAAGCTGACCGCGCGTGTGAACATCGGCTTTTATGCTGGCGACCACGCGGTCCAGACGTACGAGACCTGCAAGCATGTTCTGGACACGTTCGATTTCCCGACGTACAGCGATCCTCGTTGGGTGACTCTGAACATGTTCAAGATTTTCTCCGACGGCGTGCACATGTGCTACAGCGCGTGGATGAAGGAAGACTATGCAGACCGTCCCGGCTGCCATGGACGCTCGGTGTTCCTCGGGCCCGATGCTACCGACGAAGAGCAGGAAGCGGAGCTGAAAAAGATTGTCAAGCTTGCTCATGATCGCGGCTGGCAGGTCGGCGTTCATGCCATCGGAAACAAGGCAGCGGCTGCCGTAACGGACGCGTTCATCGAAGCACAGCGAGAGAACCCGCGCCCCGATCCTCGCCACTACCTGATTCACTCCGACGGACTTGGCGATAGGGAAGACCTGAAGCGTGCCGCCGAGAACGGCATTGGCTGCTCGGTGCAGACGCAGCTTGCGAGCTACGCGTACGAGGTCACGATCGACAGGGTCGGTAAAGAGCGTGGCGACATGTTCATGGGTCAGCGCGATCTTATGGAGATGGGGCTGCACGTTGCAAACGGCTCGGACTCTATCGGAGGGCCTTTTGGCAAATGGACCACTGCCGTTCAGGCCGAAGTAGACAGAAAATCGATGGTTACCGGCGAGTATCACAGGCAGGACCTCGCAATCTCCGTTACCGACGCCCTCAAACAGTTCACCATGGGCGGCGCATGGCAGGAGCATGCGGAGACGTGGCGCGGCTCTATCGAGGTGAATAAGGTCGCCGACCTCACGGTGATCGACCGCGACATCTTCACGATTCCCGTCGACGAAATTGGAGACATCGAGTGTGTGATGACTGTGGTGGACGGCAAGATCGTCTACCAGGCTTAATACATCGATAAGAGCTTAACGGGACGTCTCGAGAGGGTTGCCCCCTTCTTCTGCGGTCGGCCCGCCTCATGTGAGCCGGCCGCTTCCTTGTGTGCGCGATGCTGCGTCCTGCGCGAAAAGAGTGGCAGTGCCACACATCCCACGTTTTATGCGCGGGAAACGTGGCAGTGCCACAACTTTGGCGCGCGCTGCACGGGAAACGTGGCAGTGCCATAACTTTGGCGCATGCTGCGCGGGAAACGTGGCGGTGCCACACATCCCACGCCCCACGCGGGGGCGTTGCTATTTGCAGTCGTCGCAGAGGAAGCGCACGTCTTCGCCGCTCTCGTGGGCGCGGTGCACGACCTCGGCGGCGGTGCCAATCGCCTTTCCGCAGTTCTCGCAGTAGGCGATGGTGAAGTTGCGGTTCCAGATACTCCGCACGTACTCGTCTTCCTCGTAGGGAATCGCGTCGACCGGGCACACGCGTGCGCAGTTGAGGCAGCCGATGCAGGGTTTGGGCGCCATGTCGAACGGCGGCGCCACCTGCTTTTGCGTCCCATTGTTGATCATGCTGATGGCGCTCGCGCCGAGCGTGTCGCATGCCTGCACGCACAGTCCGCATGCAATGCACTTCTCGCCGTCGACGGTCACGAACCCCTCGATGCTCGGGTCCCCGAGCGCATCGTTCATCTGCGCGATCGCATCAGACTGCGGAGCACGCGCGTGCAGCAGCGCGAGCAGCATGGCGCGGTCGCTCTTCACGCGCTCGGTGTTCGTGCGCACCTCGCAGGCGCGGAGCACGGGGTAGACGCACGATGTGACGATGCGCGTGCGCCCGCCTTCCGAAATCTCGACGATGCACAGACGGCAGCTCGCCCGGTGCTCGGGAATCTCGTCGTTTCTGCACATGGTCGGGATGAAGATGCCGTTGCGCTTGGCAATGTCGTACACGTACTCGCCGCGCTCGCAGGTGCACGGTTTGCCGTCGATGGTGATCGTCAGCTCCTCGCTCATGCCGCACCTCCTTCAGACAGCGCGTCGCAGCGGCACACGCCCGCACGGCAGTGCTTGTCGCGCACGTGCTCTTCCCACTCGTCGCGGAAGCTCCTCATACTCGAGAGCACGGGGTTCGCGGCGCTTTGACCGAGCGCGCACAGGGCCGTGTCGGTCATGGTGTTGCCGAGCCGCTCGAGCATCTCGAGGTCTCCCTCGCGCCCCTGGCCGTCGCAGATGCGCTTGAGAATCGCGCTCATCTGACGCAGGCCCTCGCGGCACGGCGTGCACTTGCCGCACGACTGCGCGCACAGGAAATCGATGTGGTAGCGCGCCATCTCGACCATGCAGTCGCGCTCGTCGAGCACGACCATGCCGCCCGAGCCCATCTGCACGCCCTGCTGCGCGAGCTCGTCGAAGCCGATGGGCGTGTCGAGCAGTTCCTCGGAAATCACGCTGTCGGAAGGCCCGCCGGGGAGTAGCGCCTTGAAGCTGTGGCCGCGTGCCACGCCACCACCCATGTCGAAGACGAGCTGGCGCAGCGTCGTGCCGAACGGAATCTCCAGGATGCCCTGGTTGGCGGCACGTCCCGTGAGGAAGAACACTTTCGTGCCCGTCGACCCTTCGGTGCCGATGGCGCGAAACGCCTCGGCTCCCTCGCGGAAGATCAAGGGGATGGCGGCGAGCGTCTCGGCGTTGTTGAGGATGGTCGGCTGGTCGAACAGGCCGTGCTGCGTGCTGTGGACGGTGTAGCTCGCCCGCGCCTCGGGCAGCTTGCCCGCCATGGACGACATGAGCGCCGTCGTCTCGCCGCAGATGTACTGCCCGCCGCTGCGCACGATGCGCAGGTGCAGCTTGTGACCCGATCCCATGACGGAGTCTCCCAGGATGCCCGCCTCCAGCGCGGCGTCGATTGCAGCCTGCAGGCGCTCGCGCGCCTTGCCGTAGCCACTGCGCACGTACAGGAAGCCCTCCTCGGCGCCGATGGCGAGCGCGCCGATGGCCATGCCCTCGATGATTGCGTGCGGGCAGCCCTCCATGATGGGGCCGTCCACGTAAACGCCCGGGTCTCCCTCGGTGCCGTTGCAGATGAGGTACTTGGGCTCGGCAGGCTCGTTTTGGCAGTTGCGCCACTTGGTCCCGGTCGGGAAGCCCGCGCCGCCCTTGCCGCGGATGCCGCTTTGCTCCACCTCCGCGACGATTGCCTCGGGCGTCATCGAAAGCGCGCGCTTGAGGCCCTCGTAGCCGCCATGCGCACGGTATTCCTCGACGCTGACCGGGTCGTCTGCATCGAGCCCCGCAAGGACGATGCGCTGCTGCATCGTGTTGAACGCGGCGTGCGCGTCAAAGTGCTCGCGCGCCTTGTACAGCGGACGCTCGCGGTAGGCTCCTGTGGTCGAGGCGACGATGTCTGCGGGGTCCTCGCCTCCTTTGTAGCGCTCGAGTACCTGCGTGGCGCTCTCGGGGGTCAGCGCGGTGAAGTACGCGTCGTCGACCTTCAGGGACGGGCCGAAGGCGCAGGTCCCCAGGCACTTCTCCTCCTGCAGGGTGAATGAGCCGTCCTCGCTCGTCTCGCCCAGCTTGATGCCGAGCGCCGCTTCTGCCGCGCGTCTGATCTGGTTCTTCCCGCGCAGATGGCAGGAGGTGCCGCTGCAGACCGTCACGACATGGCCGGATTGCTTCTTGGTGGAGAGCACCTTCAGAAACGTCGTGATGGCATAGAGGTCGGCCGCGGGGCAGCCGAGGTAGTCGGCCAGGTCTTCGGTCGCCTGTGCCGGAACGTAGCCAAAAGCGTCTTGCAGGTCGAGCAGGACGGGGAGTGCGTAGCGCTGCTCGGGCGGGTAGGCCTCGAGGAATTCCTTGTAGCGCGATTCTTTGGTGTCGGGTGTCACGTCAGTCCCTTCCGAAAGACAACTACGCGTATGATACCCCGTCTTACGGTAGCGTACGCCCGCCAATGACGTGCGCGTGCAGGTGGATGGGGGTGCAGGCAGACGGTGACCGACGTTATCTAATAGTGACGTGCCGCTTGGCGAAATCGGGTTATCATGGTCGAAAACCGTAGGGTAATCCGGGTGCCGCGTCGCGGCCCCGTTTGTCTGGAAGGAGCAGCAATAAAGATGGCTGCCGAGTTCGACTTTATCCACGACGCCGACCGCTGCGTAGGATGCGGCCTGTGCGTCGCCTTCTGCCCGCAGTACTGCCTCGAGGTGGGGGAGGGCGGCATGCCCGTCGCCACCCACATGGAGACCTGCGTCGGCTGCACGACCTGCTCGGGCCAGTGCCCCCAGCGCGCGATCACCATCCAGGCGCGCTCGGGCGCGGCGGAGTACGACCCGTACAAAGACGAGCCGCGTGCCGAACCCATCTCCAAGGAGGAGCAGACAAAGTACGCCGAGTGGGAAAAGATCATCATGGACGCGCTCGACCTGCGCTGGCACCCCGTCGCGGTGGGCATCATCGACAAGGACGAGCTGCTGCCCGACGTGCCCTTCCCCAAGGAGAAGCTGCGCTACTGCCAGAGCATGAACGCCGCGCGTCGCGGCGCCTCCATCCTCATGCCGCCGCACTGCCACTCCTGCCCGGACGGCACGTCGATCTTCGGCATGACGGGCGTGCCCGAGAAGCTCGCCACGGGAGAGATCTACGTCTTGTTCCACAAGGTCGTCGACGCCGAGGCCGCCGCGAAGATGGTTGCGGAGCGCCCCACGTTGCCGCCCAAGTCAAAGCGCGCCACGCTCGTGCAGCCGCTCGGCAAGACCGTGCGCCATCCCGAGGTGGTCGTCTTCACGGGCACGCCCGAGCAGATGATGTGGCTGTCGATGTCCATGAGCTACTTCGACGGGCACCGTCACGACTTCCACGCGTCGGGCTTCAACGCGCAGTGCGTCGAGGCCACGCTGCTGCCCATGATGAACGACGAGCCCAACATCTCGTTCGGCTGCTACGGCGGACGCGCGTCGAGCGACATCGGCGAGGACATGATGTACATGGGCGTGCCGCTCAACCGCCTGGAGACCATCGTGAAGGGCTGCCAGGAGCTGGCAAAGCGCGCCATCCCGCAGTCACGGATGAAGATCTACGTGCCGCCCATCATGTAGCGCACCCGAACTGCCGGGCGTGAGTCGAGGAAGGACCGACCTACCGTGACAAAGCCACCGTTTCTGATCCGCGATGCGCAGGAAAGCGACATGCCGACGATCAACTACCTGTTCGCGTCGCAGGACTTCCCGGATGCGCCGGGACCGGAGGGCATCCGCGTCGCCATCGGCGACGACAACGTCATGTTCGGCGCGATACGCATCGAGCATGCGCCCGACGGTACCGACAACATCAACCCCGTCGTCGTCTTTGGCGTCAAGCAGGGGCTGGGCGTGGGCAAGGCGCTCGTCGTCGACGCGCTCAAGAAGCACCCCGACCTGCGGCTCGTCGCGCGCGGGCACTCCGTCGGCTTCTACGAGGCGCTCGGGTTCGTACGCTGCGGCTGGGAGGACATCGACCCCAAGTACCGCACCGATTGCGACATGTGCCCCATGCTCGACACCTGCGGCCCCGTGCCGTTCAAGTCGGTTCCCGCCCGCCACGTGCTCACCTTCCTGGGCACGAGCTCGGGCTGCGGCGTCCCGGCGTTCTTCTGCCACTGCCCCGCGTGCGAGGAGGCGCGTCGCGACCCCTCCAAGCGCCGTGGCTGCACGGGCGTCGTCATCCAGGGCAACGGCACGACGCTCATCGACACGCCGCCCGACGTGCGCCAGGCGCTCATCCGCGAGGGCTTCGACACCATCGACGAGCTCTTCCTCACGCACGCGCACTACGATCATCTGGGCGGGCTGGGCGAGCTCGAGTACTTCATTCGCCTGTGCCGTGAGGGCACACTGCCGTTTCGCGGGAGCAACCACGCGCTCGCCGAGGCGCTCCAGGAGTTCTCCTACATGGACGACTGCTTCGAGCTCGACGCCATCGACGACTACGCCACGCGCGAGTTCGACGGCATGACCATCCAGGCGCTCCCGCTCAACCACTGCCCGGGCGCGTTTGGCTACCTCATCACGACGCCCAACGGGCACCGCACGTTCTACGCGCCCGACACCGCCGAGCTCAAGCCCGAGGTCGTCGAAATCTTGAAGGGGGTCGACACCCTCATCATGGACGCGACCTTCTGGAAGAACGTCGGCGTCCACAAGACGCACCACACCGTGCACCAGACCGTGGACGAGGGCATCAACCTGCTCGACGCGGGCAAGGTCATCTTGCAGCACCTCGCGCCGCACATGTGCGACGAGGGCGTGAACGAGATACACGAGATATACCAGTACGCGGCGCAGTTCGACGGACGCGTCGTCGTCGCAGAAGATGGAATGAAGGTAGAGCTATGAGCGTGATGGAGATTCCTTCCGTCTACAACGAGACTTTGGAGAAGTGCCTGTCGTGCGGCAAGTGCATGGGGCGCTGCGAGTCGCTGCAACGCGCGGGCATGAGCCTGCTCGAGATCGCCAACGGCATGCGCAACGCGCTCGTCCGCTCGTCCGACGAGACCGAGCTCGCCATGAGCATCATGGCGACCCCGGGGCTCGTGCAGGCCGTGCGCGGCTGCTTCTTCTGCGAGAACTGCATCGTCAAATGCGAGGCGGACATCAAGGTGAGCGAGCTCGTCTACGAGAGCCGCAAGGTCTTCCAGAACGACGGGCTGATCGAGCGCTCCGCCTGGACGAGCGTGCAGGTCGACCAGGAGTGGGACATCTTCACGGCGTACCGTGCCATCTACGGCATCGGGTATTCCGACCTCACCCGCCACGTCGCCTTTGAGGGCCACGAGCCCGAGACCGACTGCCAGGTCGCGTTCTTCCCGGGCTGCTCGCTTGCGGCCTACGGTCCCGAGCTGTGCCGCGAGGTCTTTGGCACCGTCGAGGAACTGGGCGGCAAGACCACGATGATCGACGAGTGCTGCGGCTCCCCGCTCAAGAGCGCGGGCTTTCTGGACCGCGCCGCCGCGCTCGAGCAGCGCATCGTGGACGAGATCCTCACGAGCGGGGCTGCCGAGGTCGTGTGCGCGTGCCCGGGCTGCCGCAACATGGTCGAGGGCGCCATGGCAAAGCGCGGCCTCGACGTGCGTGCGGTGACGGTCTCGCGCTTCCTGCGCGAGCATGGCTTTGCCCCGCGGCACGTCGACGGCAAGATCCGCTTCTTCAAGTCGTGCCAGGACCGCGACGCGAGCTACCTCGAAGACACGATGGCGCTCGTCGACGGGCAGACCTTCCAGGGCGCCATCTGCAACAGCTGCTGCGGCGCAGGCGGCGCGGTGAGCGCGTCGTTCCCCGAGCAGCAGCAGGCCAAGGTGCGCAGCATCCTTTCGCAGTGCGAGCCGGGCGACACGGTCGTCACGATGTGCCCGACCTGCACGTACACGCAGGTGTTCCAGATGATCAGCGACGGCAGGGGCGACCTTTCGTGCAAGAACTACCTCGAGCTGCTCTTCGACGCCGACTTCGACTGGAACACGACGTTCGCGCAGCTCGGCGGCATGTGGAGCGGCGAGTACGGCGCGTGGCTGTCGCAAACGTTCGCGTAAACGACACATGCGCGCGTCTGGAATCCTGTTAACATTACGTGCATGAGCAACGAATACCATCTGACATTCAAGCAGGTTATCGTCCGTATCCTATCCATCATCGTCGGTGGCATAGGGACGGGCGTCTGCATCTGCAGCCTGACCATCCAGGTCGAGCAAGTCGGCGCGGTCACCGCATCCATCATGTGGTTCGCGGGG
>JBJEHP010000106.1:0-11088 GCA_051876145.1 Coriobacteriales bacterium
CAGCGCTGTCCCTTCTACTCGCGCTGCTACCTGCACGGGGCCCGTCGCTTCGCAAAATCGGCGGACATCGTCGTCACCAACCACGCGCTGCTGTTCCGCAGCGTGCAGATGGACAACGGCATCCTGCCGCCCATCCGCCATTGGGTCATCGACGAGGCACACACCATGGAGTCCGAGGCGCGCAAGCAGCTGTCGCATTCCGTGAGCGCCCGCGACCTCGAGCTCGCGTTCAACCGGCTCACCGGCGCGCACGGCGGGCTCATCGCAAAGATTCGCCGCGCCGCATCGCAGCTCGAGGGCGGCAACGTGCTCTACGGCGTCACCGCAGACGTCGACGCCCGCGTCGACACGCTGCGTGCGGTGTCGGGCTCGTTTTTCGCATACGTGAAGGAGCTCGAGAGCGGCGAGAAGAGCAACAGCGCCTACAGCAGGACGACGCTGTGGATCAGCCCCGCGCTCAGGCAAAGCGGCAGCTGGGCGAATCTCTATGGGCCCGGCCATTCGCTCATGGACAAGCTCGAGGGGCTGACCAAGCGGCTGCGCGACCTCATGTCCATGCTCGAGCAGTTCGAGGGCGCCTTCGACGCGACGCAGGCCGACCTGTCCAAGACGACGTCCAACCTCGACGAGATGCTCTTCGCGCTCAACCTGGTGCTCGAGGGCGAGGACGACTCGTACGTGTATTCCGCCGAGGTCGACCGCGACCCGGAACGCGTGGCAGAGGCACTCACGGCCGCCAAGCTCGACATTGGCGAGACGCTCGCAAACGATTTCTACTCCGAGCAAAAGACGGTCGTCTTCACCTCGGCGACGCTGGGGACCGGCGGCTCCGACAAGCCGTTCGCGCATTTCCTGCGCACCTCGGGGCTCGCTCTGGTAGACAAGCAGCGCGTGCGCACGCGCCAGCTCAACTCGAGCTACGACTTCGAGCACCACATGAGCGTCTTGCTGCCCGACGACATGCCCGAGCCCAACCAGGCCGCCTACCGCGGCGCGCTCAAGAAGCTGTTATTGGCAGTGCACACCGCCATGGGCGGCTCGGTGCTCACGCTGTTCACCAACCGGCGCGAGATGGAATCGCTGTACCACGAGCTCAAGCCGCAGCTCAAGGCCGAGGGCATCGAGCTGATCGCGCAGACGCGCGGGACGAGCACAAAAAACCTGCGCGACCGGTTCTTGCAGGACGAGGCCCTGTGCCTGTTCGCGCTCAAGTCGTTTTGGGAAGGGTTCGACGCGCCGGGCGAGACCCTGCGCTGTGTGGTCATCCCCAAGCTGCCCTTTGGACGGCCCACCGACCCCATCGCGCAGGAACGCGAGGCGCGTGAGAGCCGCGCGGCGTGGGGACGTTACTCCCTGCCCGAGGCGATCATGGACCTCAAGCAGGCAGCGGGGCGCCTCATCCGCACCTCGACCGACAGCGGTTGGCTCGTCTTGGCGGATGCACGCCTGATGACGAAGAAGTACGGCAAGTCGTTCCTGAATGCGATGCCCACGACCGATATCCGCGAGGCAAAGACGGAAGAGATCGCCAAAATCCTCGCGACCCAGGACCCCGGCCGCCCCTCGTAGCGTCGGCTCCCTGCACGAGAACCGTGGCACTGCCACACGTCCCGTGTTTTCTGCGCGAGAAACGTGGCGCTGCCACTCATTTCATGCAAAACGCACGGGGATTGTGGCACTGCCACTCTTTTCGCGCAGGGAGGAGTGCGTAGGAACGGAAGCGCGCGGGTGCGGAGTCGCACGGCGCGAAAAAATGCCGCCGCTACTTGAGCACGAAGCGCGTCAGGCGCTCTTGGCCGAGCGCGAGTTGCTCCCTGTACTTATCGAGCGTTGTCGGCGGCACGACCGCCGGCCCTTCACAGCCGCGGCATCCCATGTCCTGCAACACAAGGATGAGCTCGGCATCGTCGAGCTCGCCGCACGAGACGTAGGTGCCCAGCGACGCCATGGACTCGATGATCAGCCGCAGCAGCCCCTTGTCCTTCTCGTCACCCGCCAGAAGCGTCTTGTAGTACTCGGGATAGATCTTGAGAATCCCCACGGGGAGCTCCCGCAGGTACTTGGTGCTGTGGAAGGTCTCTCCAAACGCGCAGAGCGAGATGCTGAAACCGAGCTGGGCTAGCTCGTGCGTCCGTTCGACAATCGTCTGCACTTCGCGCCGCCCGAAAATAGTCTCGTACAGCGCGCAGTCGAACATCTCTGGAGAGAGCCCATGCCGGCGGATTATCTCCATCAGCGTCTCGCAGATCCTGTCGTCGAACAGCGACTGTGCCGAGAAGATCAGGCTGAAGCGCGGCATGCCCTCGACCAGCTCGCGGTTCTGCGCGATTGCGCGGCAGAGCTGTTCGAACAGCCGCAGGTCGAGGCTGCGGATAAAGCCATTGCGCTCCATCACCGCCCTGAACTGGTGCGCAAAGTACTTCTCCCCATCGCGAAACTGCCAGACAAAGTGCACCTCCGTCTGGACCGCCTTGCCCGTCGCGATGTCGAGGACGGGCTGCATCATCATCTCGAAGCGCTCCTCGTCGAGCGCGGAAACCACTTCTTCGATCATCTCGTGTTCGACGCGCACACGCTCCTCGACGTCCTCGTAGAACACGTAGCAGTTCTTGCCCTTGCGCTTTGCCTCGTACATCGCGGCATCACCTTGACGCAGCAGGGTCTCGAGCTCGGTTGAGGCAGGCGTGTTCAGCAGGATGCCGGCGCTGATCGTGATGACGCCGAAGGCCTCGTCCGCTTCTTGCAATCCCCTGATGCTCGCGAACAGACCATCCATGAGATGCTCTGCCTGTGCGCGCTGCAGGATCGTCGTCGAGACGAGCGCGAACTCGTCTCCGCCCATGCGCGCGGCGAACGCGATGTCGGGCCGGTGTGCGAACAGGCGGGCTACCGAGCGCAGCACGTTGTCGCCCACGTTGTGCCCGTATACGTCGTTTACGGTCTTGAAGTTGTCGAGGTCGATGTAGAAAATCGTGACCCGCGAATCGGCGGGGAGCTGGCCAAAGCAGCGGACAAAGCCGCGCCGCGCGGGCAAACCAGTCAGATAGTCTTCCTCTTCCGCCCTCATTGCGCCTCTCCCCGCGCGAACACCGACACATTCCAAACACAATCGTCTGTCAAGCATACTACGGGCTGGCGGTTTATCGTACCTTCCAAGAAGAATCAGGCGACGTTTCCGCTGCTGACACGCCCAGAAAGCAAGAGAGCCGGCTCGGCGCGGTGGCCACGAGCAGGCTCTCTTATGGTTTCACTATACACGCCCTGACATGCGATTATTACTTGGAATCGCCATGTCCTTCGTGAGTGATGAAATCTTCTGGATTAACGCTTTCGATGAACTTGTCGAACTCCTCGATGACAATCTGGTCGTCTTGCCCCGGTCTGAACGAGCGCGGGCATCCTGCGGACTGGAACACGGTCTCTTCCACGAACAGCGGCGCCTTGGAGCGGACCGCCAGCGCAATGGCGTCGCTCGGACGCGCATCGATGCGCGTGAACATGCCGTTTGCCAAGCGCAGATAGATTGTCGAGAAAAACGTCGTGCCCTCTACGCGGTCGATGACGACGCGGCTGACCGAGCCGCCCATTGCCGTGATGACATCGCTCATGAGCTTGTGCGTGAGCGGGCGCTCGTGCGTGTTGCTGCCAAGCGACGCGGCAATGGAAGAGGATTCCATCGATCCAATCCAAATGGGCAGCACATTGTCTCGAGGAATATCGTCGCGCACCTCAGCAGGCCTCAGCGTGATCACAGAAGGCATGGGCATAATACCGACGACAAGGGACTCGATGTTGACCTTGATCATACGTGCGCACCTCCTTCAACACAGAAGTCCGAGAGCGCAGCACTGCTCTCGACTCGATTATAGCTATTCGCCATGCTAATAGACTGCCCCACCCTATTTTTCAGGGAACGGGTGCCGTTACCGAACCGTGAGGACCCCTACAGCGTCCCGATAACTTTCACGACAAGCGCCTCGATCTTGTCCGCCGCCGCTGCAGCAGCCTTGGCGACGTCGTCCATCTGCAGCGGCTCGTCGCACACGCCGGCTGCAGGGTTCGAGATGAGCGAGATGCCGAGCACGCGCATCGCGCAGGAGCGCGCGGCGATGACCTCGAGCACCGTGGACATGCCGATGGCGTCGATGCCCATCGCGCGATACGCGCGGATCTCTGCCGGCGTCTCGAACGAGGGACCGGGCTCGGCGGCATACACGCCGTGTTGCACGGAAATGCCGAGCTCGCGGGCGGCGACGTCGGCAGACGCGCGTAGCTCGGGGTCGTATGCGTTGGTCATGTCAAAGAAGCGGGGGCGCAGGTCCGGCTGGTCGGGCCCGATGCACGGGTCCATGCCGAGCAGGTTGACCTGGTCTTCGATGATCATGAGGTCACCGATGCCGTACGACGCGTCCACCCCGCCGGCGGCGTTGGTGACGACGAGCACCTCGGCGCCGAGCTCGTGCATGACGTAGATGGGGAAGGCAATCTGGTCGGCGCTCCAGCCCTCGTAGGCGTGCAGGCGCCCCTGCATGCAGATGACTTGTCTTCCTTCGAGGGCGCCGATGACGAACTGTCCTTTGTGCATCGGGGCAGTGGACTTTGCCATATGCGGCACGTCAAGGTAGTCGACGACCGTCGGGCTTTCGATAGCATCTGCCAACCCGCCCAACCCGGACCCGAGCACCAGTGCCACGCTCGGCTTGAATCCCGGTGCGGCGGCGCGAATGACCTCCGCCGCCTCTTTCACGTTCTCGACTGTGCAAACAGGTTCCATGGCTACTCCTCGAATCAGCACCGCCTGTTATGAGGGCGGGGCTCTATCATAATGAAAAGAGCCGCCATGGATTCATGACGGCTCTTCTTGCAGTTGATGGTGCCCCCAGCGGGATTCGAACCCGCGATCTCCGCCTTGAAGGGGCGGCGTCCAAGACCGCTAGACGATGGGGACAAGCAGTTTGCACATTATGCCATAAAAACAATCGCCCTCAAGCGTCATTTCACGTAAACCGGGCTATTTTCCCAAGATATAAAAGCCCACGACGTCACGCGCACGTGATCGTAGCTCCATACCGTCTCACCCTGCTCGTTCACGCCCTCGTGGAGATGCGCACGCGAGTACTCGATCAGGCGGTCGCGTTCCTCTGGGGTCGCCTCGATGATCTCGCATGTCGTGTCGATGGCTTCCTCGAAGCTCGTGAAGTCGCTCGCGCGCTTGCTGCGGATGTAGCTCAAGTCCGGCTGGAACCCGAGCTGCCACAGGATGTTCATCCCGTACACGTAGTCGGACGCGTAGTCCTTGGTGCGCCCCACCGCCTGAAGCAGCACCTCGTCAGCGCGCGGCGAGGTGTCGGTGGCGAGCGTGATGCACACGCGGCGGCGGGCGTGCGCGTCAAGCTTGAGAAGCGCAGCAGCCATATCCTGCGTGGCAATCGAGCGCGAGGCAAACGCCACGTCGCACACGGGCGCCGTCACCCAGTCTTCATCCCACGACATCTCGATTGGGTGGATGAGCTCCTCGACGCCCTCCTCGCGTGCCCGGCGCATCATGAGCTCGATCATCGCGGGCGAGAAATCGGCGGCATACACCTCGTGGCCGGCCAGGGCGAGCGGAACGGCGAGCGTTCCCGAGCCGCAGCCCATGTCGAACACGGTCTCGCCCTCCTCCAGCTGCGCGCGCTCGATGAACGTGCACGCATACGGTGAGGTGCCGCAGGTCTTGGCAAAGCTCGGGGCACGCTTGTCCCAGTATGAAGAATCGTCAGCGCGACGCCGCGCCTTCTGCGCGTCGATCCACGCCTGGCGCCAATCGACTTCGATGGGCATGGTTACTCCTCGTCTGCCCCCATGTTGAGGTGGCTGTTGATGGCCTGCTGGGCAGCGGACATCTCATCGGCGTCCGTCCCGAGGACGCGCTCCTGCTCCTCCGCAGCCTTAACCGCGGCGGCATCGTAGAACGTCTCGCCCGCCTGGATAAACGCCGGCGTCTCGGCAAACTGCAGCTGGTCGCCTTCCTTCTTGTACAGCAGCCCGATGACGTAGGAGCTCTCCATGTCCCTCTGGGCGCACTCGACCAAAATGGCGTCGAGCTGCCCGTCGTCGGTCATCAGAAAGCCGTCGTAGCAAAACGCGTAGCAGTTCGAGAAGCTGCTCGAGGATTTGACGTTGGCCTCGGCGCTTTTGCGGCACATCGTCACGTCCTCACCCGGGTAGCTCTCGACGAACATCTGCTCGCCGGACACCACGCACGTGAACGGGACGCACTCTTCTCCCGCCTCGATCTTCTTGCGCGCTTCGTCGAAGCAGTAGAAGGTGATTTTCTCGAGGACCTCGTCGAGCTCGAGGTTTTCCTGATCAGCCATGCGGCCTCCTGTTGGTCAGCGGTACGTGCAACTTGTTCAGCAGCAAAGTATACCCACCAAAGCGCGCTCCAGGCGCCCCGGCGAGCCCACCTATCAGACGAAAGGGCCGATTGACCCGCATGTCAGAAGGTATTTGCAATGGCAAAAAGAAGTCGGTACTTCTTGGTGCTGCCTGCGTTATAATCGTGCTCACGCCCGACTGGGCTGCCTCGCGGAGGGGTGGCAGAGTGGTTGAATGCGGCGGTCTCGAAAACCGTTTACCCGGTATCCCCGGGTACGAGGGTTCGAATCCCTCCTCCTCCGCCAGATACACTTAGGATTCCCTTGGAAGCAGATAAACAAGACAAGTACTATAAGTGGAAGGGTCGCGCATACAAGACCTGGACGCTCGTCGGCTTCTGCATCCTCGCTGGCGTCGTACTCTACATCTGCAACATCTTGTGGCAAGCCGTCGCCACCATCGTCGTCACCGCGCTTGCGGTCTTTCTGCTACACGGCCTCGTCAACCGCATGGAGCACCACGGCATCCCGCGCGCGCTTGGCACCACCATCTGCTTCGTGATCGTCTCGGCGATTATCATCGGGTGCGTGCTCGCGTTTATCCCGGCACTCGTGACGCAGATTTCCAACTTCATCGGCGCTCTGCCAAGCCACATCTCCGAGCTCCACACCTGGATATCGTCCAATTTCGACGAGGACACGACCATCGGCGGCTTCACCATCTCGGAGCTGCTCGACGATGCGAGCAACTGGATCCGCAACCAGGGCACGAAGCTCGCCTCGACCCTCGCCGACGGCCTCGTCGGCAGCATCGTCGGCATTGGCAACGTCGTCGTCATTGGCTTCATCTCGTTCGTGTGCGCGTTTTGGATCTTGCTCGACCTTCCCAAAATCTCGCGCGAGGTCAGGTCGCTATTCGCCGACAAGTACCAAGACGACATCGACATCTTCGCGGACGCGTTTCGCAATGCGGTCTACGGGTGGGCCAAATCCACGCTCGTCTGCGCCGTCATCACCGGCGTGTGCAGTGGGGTCGTCTTCTGGATCATGGGCATCCCGTATTCCGGCATGCTCGGCTTCCTCTGCGGAATCGCCTACTTCGTGCCCTACATCGGCCCCATGGTGTCTGCTGTGATCGTGGCCGTCATCGCGCTGTTCGTCTCGCCGCTCGTGTGCATCGGCTCCATCGTGGTCAACGTCATCATCACCAACGTCGTTGGCAACATCATCTCGCCCAAGCTTATGAAGAGCTCCGTCAACGTCCACCCGGCGCTCATTCTCATCGCCATCCTCATCGGTGGCGCGCTCGGCGGCGTGGCGGGCATGCTGCTGTCCATCCCCATCATCGCGACGCTGCAGGGCGTCTTCGTCACCTACTACGAGGCACGCACCGGCAAGAGCATCGCCACCGAGGACGGTGCGCTGTTCCAGAAGCAGACCGCCGCGACCCTGCCCACGCTCGACACGGGCAGATGGCACATCCCCAAAGACCCCAAGTAGGCTTTGCTTCCCGTCGCGCACGGCAAATCTTGTGCCTGCACGCCCTCGCAATTCCCCGGATGCGAAAAGGCACCCGCGCAGCACCGCACGCGCGCTAGGATAGAGCCGTACCGTTTTGTTCGGTTCGGAGGCTAGCCATGAGTATCGAAGCCGCGTTTATCGTTCCTCATCCGCCGCTCATCATCCCCGCCGTCGGCCATGGCCGCGAGGCGGAGATTCAGCAGACCATCGACGCCTACGACGAGGTCGCACGCCGCATCGCCGCAATCGAGCCCGAGCTCGTCATCGTGACCTCGCCCCATGCGCCCGCCTACCGCGACTGGTTCCACATCTCACCCGGCACACGCGCATCGGGGGACCTCTCGCAGTTCCGCGCATACGGCACCAAGCTCACGGTGGATTACGACACCGAGTTTGTGTCCACGCTCTGCGCAGAAGCCGAGAGGCGCAGGTTCCCGGCGGGAACAGCCGGCGAACGCGATGCCGCGCTCGATCATGCGACGTACATCCCGCTGTGGTTCATCGACAAGTTCTACACCGACTACCGTGCGGTGCGCATCGGGCTTTCGGGCTTCGACAGCATCAAGCACTACCAGTTTGGCCAGCTCATCAGCAAATGCGTCGATGAGCTGGGGCGCAGGGCGGTCTTCGTCGCGAGTGGCGACCTCTCCCACACGCTTGCCGAAGACGGCCCCTACGGCTTCACACCCGAAGGCCCCGTCTACGACGAACAGATCACTGCCGCCATGGCAACGGGTGACTTCATGCGTTTTCTCACCTTCGAGGACAGCTTCCTGGAAAAGATCGGCGATTGCGGCACGAGGTCGTTCCAGATCATGGCAGGTGCCCTCGACCGCACGGCTGTTCGCCCCGAGCTGCTCTCCTACGAGGGACCGTTTGGCGTCGGGTATGCCGTGGCGAGCTTCGAGCCAAGCGGCACCGACCCCAGCCGCAACTTCGGCGATCTGCTGCAACGGCAGCGCAAGCAGGAAGTAGACGGGCAGCGCACGCGCGAGGATGCATACGTTGCGCTCGCACGTGGCACGATCGAGGCATACGTGCATGGCGAGGAGCCGGCGCTACCCGACGGGCTGCCCGACGAGATGCTGACCAAGAGGGCCGGCACTTTCGTGTCGATCCACGAGAACGGCAAGCTGCGCGGCTGTATAGGGACCATCAGCGCCGCCTACGGAAACATCGCAGAAGAGATTTTGCACAACGCGATATCTGCCTGCAGCAAAGACCCGCGCTTTGACCCTATTCAGCCTGACGAACTGCCCTATCTGAACATCAGCGTAGACGTTCTGAGTCCCGCCGAGCGCATAGGATCGCCCGACGAACTCGACGTCAAGCGCTATGGCGTCATCGTGACGAACGGCTACCGCCGCGGCCTGCTGCTTCCCAACCTCGACGGTGTCGACACGGTCGAGCAGCAGATTTCCATCGCAAAACGCAAAGCTGGCATCGCCGCCTACGAGAGCTGCGAGCTGCAGCGCTTCGAGGTGGTGCGTCACGAATGAAGATCACCTCGCTCGCACTCGACCCCATCGAGAAAAAGCCGCTCGCGCGCTTTCATCCCGGCTCGACCATCCTCTCCATTGGCTCGTATGGCTGCACCATGCACTGCCCCTGGTGTCAGAACCACGAGATAGCCCAGCCGTCTGACCCCGCGCGCCTGCCCGTGCGCGAACTCATCCCCGAGCAGGTGGCGGACCTCGCCGAAAGCTGCTTGGACCGGGGAAACATCGGTGTCGCCTACACGTACAACGAGCCGTTTTACCGCTGGCGCGACGTGCTTGAATGCGCCCGCGTCGTACACACACGCGGGCTCAAGAACGTCGTCGTGACCAACGGGCTCATCGCGCCCGAGAAGCTCGAGGAGCTGCTGCCCTACATCGACGCGTTCAACATCGACCTCAAGGGCTTCTCCCAAGACGTCTACGACGTGTGCGGCGGCACGCTCGAGCAGGTCAAAGCAACAATCGCACGCGCCAACACGTCAAGTCATGTCGAGGTCACGACGCTTCTCATCCCCGGTCTTAACGACGATTCCACACAGCTCGAGCAAGAAGCGCGGTGGCTCGCGTCCCTTGACCCCGTGCCCACTTTGCACCTGACGCGCTTCTTCCCCCGCTACCTCTATGCAGACCGCGAGCCAACTCCGCTTGAAACGCTGTGCCAGGCAAGAGAGATCGCCGAATGCTACCTCGACGACGTCATCTTGGGAAACGTCTAGAAGACGGAGGCACGGCAGGCAAAACGCGGCGCCTCAAAGCCCCTTAACCTCAAAAACGCGAAGACATGCAGCTCAGCAGTTTGCTTTTCCAGCAGAGAGATTGTCTCTCCCAACTCTTGCACGGCACGGCGCTCATGTACCTCGTTGCCTACATGCCGTACTCAATCATGAGCTGCTCGAGGCGCTCCTGGGTGAGGGGCGTCGGGATGCAGAAGTCCGTGTTCTCCTCCACGCGAGCGGCGAGAGCATCGTACTCCGCGGCCTGATTCGATTCGGGCGCGTACTCGATGACCGTCTTGCGCGAGATTTCCGCCTTCTGGACGATGCCGTCGCGCGGGATGAACGAGATGAGCTTGCTGCCCAGCTCTTCGGCGAACTTCGACACGAGCTCGCGTTCGCCGGCGACGTTGCGGCTGTTGCAGATGACACCCGCCAGGCGCGCCCCACCGCTGCGCGCGTAACGCAAAATGCCCTTGCAGATGTTATTGGCGGCATACAGCGACATGAGCTCGCCGCTTGCCACAACGTAGATCTCCTGCGCCTTGCCCTCTCTAATCGGCATGGCAAAACCGCCGCATACCACATCGCCCAGCACGTCGTAGAACACGTAATCGAGGTCTTCCTCGTAGGCGCCGAGCTGTTCGAGCATGGTGATGGAGGCGATGATTCCACGCCCCGCGCAGCCGACGCCCGGCTCGGGGCCGCCGGACTCGACGCAGGTCACGCCAGCAAAGCCGGTTCCGCGGATATCCTCGAGCACAAGCTCGTCCTCGTCGGTCTCGCGCAGAGCGTCGAGCACCGTCTCGCCCACCATGCGCCCCATGAGCAGGCGCGTCGAATCCGATTTGGGATCGCAGCCAACGACCATTACCTTCTTGCCAAAGCGCGCCGCGAGGCTCGCCGCCAGATTCTGCGTGGTCATCGACTTTCCGATGCCGCCCTTGCCGTAGATGGCTATCTGCCTAGTCATGCTCGTTTCCTCCAAAAACATAG
>JBJEHP010000107.1:0-2936 GCA_051876145.1 Coriobacteriales bacterium
ATGGACAGCCAGGCGGCAAAGCTGCGCGACAGCATCGAGACGATGAACGGCAAGATCTCGACCATGCAAGACCAGGCGCAGACGATGAAAGACGCCAAAGCCGAGGTCGATGCCAAGGTGACCGCGATGCGAAGCGCGCTCGACCACCTGCCCGAGGGCACGCCCGCCGAGCAGAAGGAGGGGCTCGAGAAGGCGCTCGCGGGGCTGCAGCAAGCATCTGCGCAGATGCAGGAGGGCATTGACGGCATCAACACCGCCGTTTCCGAGATGAAAGGCGCCGTGTCGGGGATGGAGCAGGGCGTATCAGGCATCGAGGCCGGCGCCGCGGGCATCCGCAAGGGCATCGCGGGCATCGAGTCCGGCATGGCAAAGATGAAGACCGCGCTCACCCAGATGAAAGACGGCCGCGCCGAGTTGGCGGACACGATCGACAAGATGGAGGCGGTGAAAGCCGCGATACCGGACCGCTTCGACGAGGGCGGGCAGAATTACCTCGCGGAAATCGACGAGGAGGCGCCGACCATCCAGAAGGTGTTTCAGCAGACCCTCAACGAGGGCTTCAAGGGGATGTTCATCCTCTCCGCCATCTGCTCGGCGGTCGGCGTGGTCATCCTCGCGTTCTACCGCGACGACAAGCATCGGATTGTTCGCAAGAAGGGGTAACGGCGGCGCACCGCGTGTGGGTTGATGGCACCGCGGGGCGTGTATGGTCGATTTCGCGCCATTGCGAACGGCCATTGGCGGCGTGGCATGCCAAGCGACCAATGGCGGAATCCCGACGTACGCGAACAACCAATGGCCATCCGGCATGCCAACCTGCCAATGGCGGAACCCCGACGTACGCGAACGGCCATTGGCCACGCGGCACGCCAACCCGCCATTGGCGGAATCCCGACGCGCGGAATCGGCCATACGCCGCCCGCGGTGCCATCCCACGCCGCTAGAACTGGGCGACGAGGTCGATGAGCTCTTGTTTCTTGTGGACGTCGAGCTTGGTGTAGATGCGCTTGGTGTGGGTGCGCACGGTGTTCTCCGAGATGAACAGCTGCTCGGCGATGCGCGCCACCGTGTTGCCGTGGACGACCAAATCGACGACCTCGGCCTCGCGCTCGCTCAGATGGTAATGCTCCTTGAGCCTTCCCACTTGCAGCGAGAGCAGGTCCGCGGCATCACCCGGCGGGGTATCATCGTCACGCGGTTCGGCAGGCACTTCCGGAGCTGCCGCGCCCTCCATCACGGGTGCCACCAACTCGATGGTGTCACCGTAGAGCAACTGCGCCGTGCTGTTCTTGAAGTTGACCGATCCCACGAATAACATGAGCGCGAGCAGGTAGATCGCCACGAGAGCCGTGAGCACGTTGGGGGAGAGCTCGCCTCCTGGCATCAGCCCGATGAGCGCGCCGCTGATAAAGCCCACGTCGTGCAATCCGTAGACGATGCCCCCAAACAGCCCGAAGGCGAAAAACGGGTTCACGCCGCGGTCGCGCGAGATCTGCGCGCACTGCATCATCGTGAGCATGAGCCCGATGCTGTACAGCGCAAAGAGCCCCGCCGCGAGCCAGCGGATGTAGCCGAAGTGGGTGAACGGTAGCACCACGAACGCGCTGATGATGAGCGGGAACACGATGCGGTAGAGCTTGATCAGGTTGAGCTTGAGGCACTTCGTCTTCCACAGGAGCAGCACGGCAACCGACGCCACCAGCATCGCTCCCATGGAAAGCAAGTTGACGAGCGAGCCGATGACGGGCTGCTCTATGGCGATGCTCCTCACGAGGCCCGCGCAAAACGCGATTGCCCCCATGCACAGCGCGCTGCGCCACAACGACGACACGGCGCGGCGGTACACGCGCAGGTTCTCGCGCGGGGCATCGGAGAACATGGGCTGCGAGAAGTCGATGCGCCTGCTGCCCAGAATCACGGCGAGCGCGAACAGGGGCAAGAACACGAGCGGGATGAGGTAGGCGGTCACTGCGCGGGGGATGAGGTAGAGCGCGAAGTAGAACAGCGCGGCGTACGCGAAGCCGGCGATGAGGTCGCGCATGCCGTCGTCGGAGCTGCGGCTGGCGAATACGCGCTGCCACAGCAGGTAGAACATCGCCGAGCCGCACCCGAGAAAGATACCGCCCACAACGACCAGCACCAGCGAGTTCTGGTGCAGGTACATGCTCGCGATGAGAAACGCCCACCCGCCAAAGTAGACGGCGGCGGCAACCAGGACGCAGGTGCTTGGCTTGAGGCGCACCCTGCCGTACGATGCCCGCGCGAGGGCAAAGAACACGGCAAACATCATGAGCGACTGCGCCAAGTAGAACTGAAACATCACCTCGGCCGTCTGGATTTTCATGGGGAGGAACGGAAAGACGCCGCCCCAGACGCCCGTGGCATTGACCGCCAGGAACAAGGCGTATCCGAGAACCGTCGTATTGGGTTTGAGGGCGTTGAGTGCCGTCTGGAACATGCTCGTCTCTTTGGGTCGGAGGGTCGTCTTCCCATGGTTTCGAAGCACGATGGTATCAACAGATCGCATGGGAGGGCAACCACCGCGCGTGTACCCTCGTATGGTACTGCCGCGAATCTGGCACGCATCTGTCACCTGTTGCCAAAAACGCGTGTACTACCCTGTTTTCCTGCGAATTCGCATGTTTTATGTGACAGCGTGTGACCGCGTCCACACTAGTATCGGGCATGTTTTCAGGCATTGAATGCAAGAGAGGAAAGAAGGGACGATATGCCAGACATGAGCTTGAACCGCAGAACGTTCATCAAGGCTTCTGGCGCGCTCGCAGCACTCGTCGCGGCTGGCGGAGGACTGGCCCAGACGAGTAACGAGTTCGTTGCCCACGCCGCCGAGGAGGCCGGCGAGGAGACCATCGCATGGAGCCAGTGCAACGTGAACTGCGGTGGCAACTGCATCTTCCAGTGGCACTCCAAAGACG
>JBJEHP010000108.1:0-2932 GCA_051876145.1 Coriobacteriales bacterium
TGTTGCGCACGAGCTCCATCTCGACGTTTTCCATGCCACAGCGCAGCCAGTCGTTGCGCTGCTCCTGGTAGGTCGTCTTGCCGTACTTCTCGTCGGTCATCTTGCGCGTGGTGAGCCCGGTGATGGTGTCGTGCCAGCCAAGGCTGTCCTCTACGATGCTGGCGAGCACGCGACCGTTATCGCTCATGAGGACATTGCCGCGGGTCAGGTGCGCGGTGTACTGCGCCTTGAGGGTGTCGGGCATGTTGTAGCGCTCGGAGGTATCGAGCAGGTTGTAGAGCAGCAGCGCGACGTTTGCATCGGGGCCGAGTGCCTTGAAATGGACGTACTTGCCACGCCCGATCGCGCCGGACCATTTCTCTCCGGGGCGCAGGGTCTTTTCCCAGATCTTCTGCATGAGGTACTCCTTTTTCTTGTCGGGTGATGTCTGTATCGACCAGGCGAAATTCGCCTTGTTACCGGTATGTGCTAATCGGGAATCGGGGCGGCGAGCTCGGCGCGCGCATGACGCAGTTCCTCGTCAACGGGGAAGCCGGCCGCCTTGGCGTGCTCGTAGAAGTCGAGTTCGTCTTCGCGCTTGGCGATGACCGCGCGCTCGTACAGGGCACGGGAGGTGACGGTGCGCTCTTCCGTGAGCTTGGCGAGCTCTGCCTGTTCCTCGGCGTTTTCCGCGGCAGTGCGCGGGCACAGCGCGCAGACGACGAAGAAGGAGACGAGCGAAGCCCCAAAGCTGATGAAGGTCACATAGCCGTCGAGGTCGGCGGTCACGATGTCGTTGGGGATGTAGAGCAGGGTGTTATCGGCACCGTAGACGACGGGGCACAACACGAACAGGACGATGCGGGCGACAAAGCCGACTGCGGCGCTCGCGAACACCGCCTTGCGCGAGGTGCGCTTCCAGAACAGCCCGCCAAACAGCGCCGGAATCAGGCAGCAGAGCATGAGGTCGAAGGCAAGGGTGAGCAAAATGCCCGTTTGCTGCAGGCGGGCGGCGATCAGGATGCCGAATAGCGCGAGTGGGACCATGCAGAGCCTGACGTAGCGCAGCTGCGGGTCGCGGTGATGCGTGTCGGAATTGCGGCGGAAGCCTGCGATGTTGCGCACGATGACGCTGGACATGCCCAGGATTGCACCGGACGCCGTGGAGAAGGAGGCCGCGACGATGCCGGAAAGTACGAGCACGGTGATGATCGGCGGGACGTAATCGTTGAGCAGCTGGTAGAGCAGCGGGCTTCCCGTGTACTCCATGCCGATGGAGCTGACCGCAGTGAGCGAGATCATCGCGTAGATGACGCCGATGACGGCAGTGAGGAACGCCCCGATAAAGCATGCCTGCTGAGCGACCTTCTCATTTCTAGCCGAGTAGATGCGTTGCTGGAAGTCGATGGCGACGATGTCGCCGATGCCAAGTGAGATGATGGTCGCCCAGTTGACGGCACCACCCGCAGATGGATCGTAGAGTTGCTCCCAATCGAAGGGGCCCATGCCCTCGGGCGCGCTGAACCCGAAGTTTACGCCGACGAAGATCGCGATGACGATTGCCGCAATGAGTGTGATGGCCGTCTGGATCGTCGCGGTATAGGCATCGGAGTACAGACCACCGAACATGGTGTAGACGAGCACGAGCCCGCCGGCCAAGAACAGGCCTGCAATGTAGGGGATGCCGAGGTAGTAGTTGAACAGAAAGCCACAGGCGACCATGTTGCCCGCGAACAAGATGGTGTAGGCGAGCACCATGATGATGGAAGCGAGCTTCTCGAAGTTCTTGCCAAACTTGACGCGGAAGAAGTCGCCGAGTGAGAACAGCCCCATCCTGTTCATGGGCTTGGCAATGAAGATGCCCGACAGCACCAGCGCGATTGCGAGGCCGATGGCGAGCAGCGCGCCGCTCCAAAACCCGAACTGAGCGGTGAGGTCGACGTTGCCGAGCGTCGCGTTGGAGTCGACTGCCGCGACCATCAAGGCCGGCGCCACCAGGTAGACGGGCATCATGCGCCCCGCCACCAGGAAGTTCTGGGAGTCGCCTTCAACCTTGCGTCCGACGAAGATCCCGATGAACAAGATGAGGACTACGGTGAGCCCCACACCCAGAAGCAGCATTCCATTCATATACGTCACCTCTTTGCCGCAATTCAATAACGTATTGAAAATAGGAGTGCATTGTTAACCACACGTTTCGCACGTGTTTAGAGTCAATTAACTAATGAAGATGGTGAATATGATGAAGAAGAGCTGTTGGCGGCGATGCGGAAGCGCTGGGCCGCTATCTTTGCTCCACATCGAGCCAGCCCGCCTGCTGTGCGGCGCTGCGGGCAAGCTCGATCAAGTCGAGCCGCTCGACGAACATGGACAGGCAATCGCGCGCGGCGACATGCGCGTAGCGTGAGATATCGAGCTCGCCAGAATCCGTCCTGCCAAAGCCGTCAAATGGGTCGAACCCCTTCTTGTTCTGATGGAAGCGATGCTGCACGCCCTCGTCGATGAGCAGAAAGCTCAAGGCGCCCACCTCGCTGTCATCGCAGATGAGCTTTCCCTGTTTGCAACCCTCTTCGATGGCGAGGTTGATTGCCTGGGCGAACTGCCGGTATTTGGCAAAGAAGCCCTCGAACCTCTCGCGGTTCCTCGTGGCAGCCTGTTCCAGCTCGAAGTAGTCGACGGGCATCGTGCAGAGGTTGTACGTGTCCCGATATGAAAGGGCATAAAGGTAGGCGGCGACGTCCACCCCCAGCTCGGCCACGTCTACGAAGCGCATTGATAGGTTGCTCTGTTCGAGCATGGCCTCGAGGAGGTCATCTTTGGAGGAGAACCAGTAGTAGAGCGACGACTGATCGATGCCGACGGCACGGGCAATTGCGGACATGCTCGTCTGCGCGTACCCCCTCGACTCGAAGAGCTCCTCTGCTGCACGCAGGATATCCGCCTTGAAGTCCTC
>JBJEHP010000109.1:0-10943 GCA_051876145.1 Coriobacteriales bacterium
CGATGACGCTCGACGAGATCGTCTCGCTGGGCGAACTGCCCTATGCACAGCGCGCGGCGGAGGTATACCGCCGCTTTGGCGTGGACTTCTCCGACGAGGAGCTCGCCTCGCTCATGAGCACCATCTATGCCGACAACTTTGACACCCCCGAGATTGCCCCCATCAAGAAGGTCGCCGATGGCATGTACGTGCTCGAGCTGTGGCATGGCCCCACGAGCGCGTTCAAGGACATGGCGCTCCAGTGCCTGCCGGTGTTCTTCTCGGCTAGCGTCGACAAGCTCCGCGCCGCGGGCGGCCCGGCCAACGACTACCTCATCGCCGTCGCAACGAGCGGCGACACGGGCAAGGCCGCGCTGCAGGGCTTTGCCAACCGCGCGCACACCTCCATCGTCGTCTTCTACCCCGACGGCGGCGTGAGCGACATCCAGTACAAGCAGATGGCCACGCAGGAAGGCGACAACGTCTGCGTGTACGCCGCGCGCGGCAACTTCGACGACTGCCAGACGAGCGTCAAGCGCATGTTCGGCGACGACGAGTTCAACCGCCAGCTCCTCGAGCAGGACAACGTCGCGCTCTCGTCTGCCAACTCCATCAACTGGGGGCGCCTGCTCCCGCAGGTCGTCTACTACATCAGCAGCTACGCGAGCATGGTCAAAAGCGGCGTGGTCAAGGCGGGCGACCCCATCGACGTCACCGTCCCCACGGGCAACTTTGGCAACATCCTCGCGTGCTGGTACGCCAAGCAGATCGGCACGCCCATCGACAAGATCGTCTGCGCGAGCAACACCAACCGCGTCCTGACGGACTTCATCCAGACAGGCGTCTACGACATCGTCGACCGCGAGTTCATCCTCACGCCGAGCCCCTCCATGGACATCCTCGTCTCGAGCAATCTCGAGCGCCAGCTCTACGAGCTCACGGGCCGCGACGAGGCAAAAATCGCGCAGTGGATGGCCGACCTCAACGAGAAGCGCCGATTCGAGGTCGACGCCCAGACCTTCGACGCGCTGCAGGAAAACTACGAGTGCGGCTCTGTCGACAACGAGACCTGCCTCGAGACCATCAAGGCAGTCTACGAGGAGCACGGGTATCTGCTCGACCCGCACTCGGCCGTGGCGTGGAACGTCGCTGCCGCGCACAAGGGCGCAAACCCGATGCTCGTCGCGTCGACGGCCAACTGGGCCAAGTTCGGCTCCAACGTGTACCGCGCGCTCAACGGCATCAAGGCCGGCGAGCCGCTGCCGCAGGAGGTCGCGGGCCTTTCCGACGTGCAGCTCAACCGCGTCGTCTTCGAGGCGACGGGCGTGTCGCCCATCCCCGCGGGGCTCGACATCCTCGACGACAAGCCGATCCGCTTCACCGAGGTCATCGACGGCGATACCGCCGGTGTGGAAGGCGCGGTCAAGGCGTTTCTCGCCTAGCTTGGACATATGCTGAAAGTGGCCCGTCTTCACACGTGTGGAGGCGGGCCTTCTTAGAATTGCTCAGATGACAAACAGAGCATAATAGTTGCCTGAGTTGGTTACTTTGTTAAGCTTTTGTGATTGGCACTATTCGTTACGGCGTTGTTTATTCGACCGCACTATAATACTCGTGGCTGATAATACACTCATATAGATAGGGGCTCGTCATGGTAAAGAAGCAGGACCTGCACCCGCAGGTCAAACTGATGATCGCGTCATCAGCCGACCGCAAAGGACCAAGCTTTGGCAAAGGGGCGGCGACTCTGCTCCATGGCATCGAGGAAAACGGTTCCCTCAACAAGACGGCAAAAGACCTCCACATGGCATACAGCAAGGCGTGGAGCATGATCAAGAAGGTCGAAGAGGGGTTGGGCTTCACGCTCATCGAGCGCTACGGCGCGCGTGGCTCCAAGCTCACCGAAGAGGGCAAGAAGTTCTTGGAGCTGTACGACCGCTACGACGAGAAGGTCGAGGCCTATGCGAAAGAGGCCTTCGAAGAGGTCTTCCAAGAGCTCTAACGCGCGCGGGTTTTCAGATAGTCAGTACTAGAGGGGGCGGCGATCCGAAGGGATCGCCGCCCTTCGTTTTGTGCCTGTCGTGCTTCCAGGGTGGAAACGCGGGCAAAAGGAAGACCCCCGGGCAATCGCGCCCGGGGGTCTTGTGCTGTGCTGACTAGTTGTCGTCGCTCGAGCTGCTGCTCGACGAAGAGCCGCTGCCCGAACCGCTTCCGGACGAGCTGCCCGAGCTTGAGCCGGAGCTAGAACCGGTACTCGAGCCAGACCCCGAGCTGGAGCTAGAGCTGGAGCCAGAATTCGAGCTCGAGCTCTTCTTGGGCTCGATGGTGATCTCGATGGTGGTACCCGAGACCACGGAGGTGCCGCTTGCGATGCTCTGCGCGTTGACCTGGCCCTCGCCGACCGAAGCGGAGCCGGAGCCGACCGTCGACTTGACCACGAGGCCCGCAGCCTCGAGCGTCTTCTTTGCGCTGCTCTCGCTCAGGCCGATCACGTTGGGGACGGTAACCGTCGTGGTTGCCTTGCCAGAGGACACCGTGTAGGTGACGGTGGAACCGGAGGCGACCTGCGTGCCGGAGCTCGGGTTCTGCTTGAAAATCTTGCCCGCCTCGTAGCTATCGGAGCTCTCCTGCTCGGACGAGCCGACGAGACCCGCCTCGGACAGGGCGCGCTCTGCCTCGGACGGTGTCAGTCCCATCAGGTTGGGCACCGAGACGAGGTTTTCGCTGGTCTTGCCCGTGGAGATGACGAGGTTGACCTTGGAGCCGGTGGGCGCAGACGAGTTGCCTGCGGGGTCCTGGCTGATGACGTGGTCCTTCTCGACCGAGTCGCTTGTCTCGTAGCGCAGGTTGCCCTGCTGCAGGTTGCTCTTCTCGAGGGCCGAGGTTGCCTCGGCAAGTGTCTTGCCCGTGACATCCGGAACGGTCACGTGAGACGCGAACGCGCCCGACGCGAACGCGATGCCGATGCCCGCCGCTACCAGAAGCACGATGACAAGGAGGGCGATGAGGCCGCGATGGCCCTTCTTTCCCGACCTGCCCGCGGCGTTCTTGCCCTGCGTTGCGGGCATGCCCGCCGTGCGGGCGCCGTTGGAGGGGTTCATGACCGTGGTCGCGCCTGCCGCGGGATAGGGGGCAGCACCGTTGAGCACCTGCGTCGGGGCAGATGCTGCGGCAACTGCGGGGCTCACGCGGCCATGCAGGTAGTCGTCAATCGCGCGCTTCATCTCGTTTGCGGTCGCATAGCGCTGCTCGGGGTTCTTCTCGAGTGCGCGCAAGATGATGCGCTCGAGCTGCGGGTCGATATCGGGGTTGATCTGACGGGGCGGGACGGGCGCCTCGTTGACCTGCTTCATGGCAACAGAGACGACGTCGGGGCCGTCGAAGGGCAGCTGGCCGGTTGCGGCCTCGTACATGACGACGCCCAGCGAGTACAGGTCGCTCGCGGGCGTGAGCTTTTTGCCCTGCGCCTGCTCGGGGCTCACGTAGTGTGCCGTTCCGAGCACGGAGGAATCGGTTGTCATGCCGGGGCGGCCGGCCTGCGCGATGCCAAAGTCCATGACCTTCACGTTGCCGTCGGCCTGAACCATGATGTTCGCAGACTTGATGTCGCGGTGGATGATGTCGTAGCCGTGCGCGACGGACAGGGCAGAGCACACCTGCGAGCCGATCTCGGCCACCTTGCGCGGGTGGATCTTGCCGCGCTGCTGGATGGCGGTCTTGAGGTCGGTGCCGCGGACGTACTCCATGACGATGTAGTAGGAGTCGCGGTCTTTGCCCCAATCGTAGATGTTGACGATGTAGGGGCTGCTCAGGTTGGCCGCCGCCTGGGCTTCCTGCCTGAACCGGGCCGCGAAGTTGGCGTCTGCAGCGTATTGCGGCAGCATGACCTTTACCGCGACCGTTCTTCCAAGCGTCGAATCGGTGGCTTTGAAAACCTCAGCCATTCCGCCCATGCCGATTTTCTCGGTAACCTGATACCGGTTTCCGAATGTCCGATTTGTCACGCTGCTACTCCTGTCGCTTACCCGATGTATGTTCTGCGTTTGCTCTGTGGTTACATCTATTGAGCAATTCTACCAATGTCGTGTTCCCCGTGTTCAACATTATCGATAAAAAACGAAATTGAACTCCTTGCCTTCACTTACAGGCCCCCGAGCCGCTCAAGCGCGGTTTGGAGGACGTCGTGCGCGAGCGGTGCCGCGACGCCGCCGCCGCTGTCGCCCTGCTCGACCAAGATCGCGATGGTCACGCTCTTGCCGCCTGCCGTGGCGGTGCCCACAAACCAGGCATCGGATTTCTGCTTGTCCGTCTCGGCGGTGCCGGTCTTGCCGATGACGGTGGCACCGTCGATGTTGGCTGCCGTGCCGCTGCCGTAGTCGACGACGCTCTTCAAGATCTCCTGCTCGCGTGCGGCGGTGGAACTCGAGATTGCCTGGCCGAGGATGGACGGCGCGGTCTGCGAGATGGTGGCGCCCGAAGACGACGAGACCTTGCTCACGATGTAGGGATGCATCGCGACGCCGCCGTTGGAGATGGCGGCCATGCTGACGGCCATCTCGGTGACGGTGGTCTGCGGGCCGGCGGGGCTCGAGTGCTCGCCGACGGGCTGGCCGACGCCTGCCCATGCGGTCTCCCACTCGGTCATCTCGCTCGGGTCGGGCATGAGCGAGGTCTTCACGCTGAAGTCCTGCGCGAGGTTGGCGTTGTTGAAGCCGAACTTCTCCGAGTAGCTGACGAGCGTCTGCGAGCCGAGCTTGTCGGCGAGCTGCGCGAACACCGTGTTGACGGAGTGCGCCGTCGCGTCCTCGACCGTGATGTCGCCGAAGGACTCGTTGTGGTAGTTCGTGATCTTGGCGTTGCCGATTTCTATCGAGCTCGGGGCGCTGTAGACGTCGGATGCCTTGGCCGTGTCCGTGTCGAGCGCGGCGCCCAGGGTGATGATCTTGAACGTGGAGCCCGGTGCGTACAACGACTGCGTCGCGCGGTTGACGAGCGCGCCGCTCTCGCCCGAGCCGCTCATGACGCTCGCGATGTCATTGATGTTGTAGGTGGGCGACGATGCCTGGGCAAGGACGGCGCCGGTGGAGGTGTCGAGCACGACGCAGGCTCCCGTCTTGCCGGACAGTGCCGACTCGGCGGCCTTCTGCACCTGGGAATCGAGGGTCAAGGTGACGTCGTTGCCGTCGACCTTGGCGCCCGAGTAATAGCGGATGGCGTCTTGGATCGACTCGAACTGCTCGTTGCCGGCGAGCGTCGCGCCCATGGTGGACTCCACGCCTGCGCTGCCGTACTGCTGCGAGTTGTAGCCGACTGCCTGCGCCGCGAGCGAACCCTGCGGGTACACGCGGGTGTAGGTGCCGTCGGGCTGCTCTTCCGACTTGGCCAACACGACGTTGTCCGAGGTCAGGATCGCGCCGCGCTCCTGCTCCGAGATCTTTTGCAGCGTGTGGTTGTTGCCGCCCATGTTCTGCAGCTCGTCGGCCCTGAAGACCTGGATGTAAGTCAGGTTGGCGATGAGCAGCGCGAACAGGATGGCAAAGAACGCGATAAGGAAGGTGAGGCGGCGTCCGAGCGCGGTGCGGCCGAGCACGCCGGTGTTCTCGAGCCTGTTCCAGCGCGACGTCGAGGCCATCTCGGTCTCGAGGCCGGTGCCCTCGTTGCCGGCGCATAGCAGCAGGCCGACGATGATGAAGCTCGACAGAAGCGACGAGCCGCCCTGGCTCATGAACGGCAGGGTCAGGCCGGTGAGGGGGATAAAGCCCGTCACGCCGCCGATGATGATGAACGCCTGGAAGCTGATGGACGTCGTGAGGCCGACGGCCGTGAAAGCTGCCATGTCGCTTTTCGCGCGGGCGGCGATGAGGAAGCCGCGCACGGCGAAGAGCATGAACAAGATGATGACGCCCGCTGCGCCGAGCAGGCCCATCTCCTCGCCGATGGCGCTGAAGATGAAGTCGCTCGAGACCTCGGGGATGGTGGTGGGCATGCCGCGGCCGATGCCGACGCCAAACAGCCCGCCGTCAGCCAGCGAGTAGAGGGACTGCACGAGCTGGTAGCCCGCGCCGCCCGGGTCGGCAAAGGGGTCGCGCCAGATGGCGATACGCGTCTGCACGTGGCTGAATACGTAGTAGAGGCCCGTGCCGCCAACCGCGACGAGCAAGATGCCGACGATGACGTAGAACACGCGGCCCGTGCAGGCGTAGAGCATGACGAGGAAGATGCCGAACAGCAGCAGGGCCGAGCCGAGGTCGCGCTCGAAGATGACGACGAGCAAGGCGATGACCCACATGACGAGCAGCGGCAGAAGCGCCCTGAAGTTGGGGTACTTGATGCCGATTCTGCTGCGGTTGAGCGTCGAGAGCAGCTCGCGGTTGTCCGCCAGGTAGGCGGCCAAGAACAAGACGATCAAGATCTTCGCGATCTCTCCCGGCTGGAAGGAGACGCCGGCGATGGACAGCCAGATGCGCGAGCCGTTGTACTCGGCGCCGATGAAGGGAAGGATCGGCAGGATGAGCAGGATGAGGCCGAACAGCAGGCACGTGTACTTCCAGCGGCCGATGCGCTCGATCGAGGGCACGAGGATGATGGTCGCGACCATGAGCGCGATGCCGGCGAACAGCCAGATGATCTGCTTGCCCGCCGTGTCGGGTGACAGGCGCAGGACAAAGCAGATGCCTATGCCGCACAGCAGGAAGGCGATGGGGAGCAGCGCCGGGTCGGCGTTGGGGGCAAACTTGCGCAGCGCGATGTGCGCCACGAAAAAGCTCACGACCAGGCCGATCGGCACGGCAAACGAGTTGAACGTGAGCGTGGTGTTGGCGTTTACGAGCAGCATCAAGAACAGCAGCAGCAACACGGGGGCTGCCGCTATCAAGAGCCAGAGTTCTGTGGCGCGTCTGGACCTCAAGGGAGTCTCCTACTGGGCATCCGACGTGCTCGCGTCGGATGTGGTCGCGCTGTCGGATGTCGTGCTGGAATCGGTTGTCGTCGCAGGTGCGGCAGGCGTCGTGGACCCCGCGATGGTCTTGCGGTAGTCCTCGATGGTCGACTGCGCCTCCTCGAGCGAGTTCACCGAGATGCCGTGTTCGAGGCGGCTTGCGGTGGTGGGCGCGAGCTTGCTCGTGTCGATGTCGGTCTGCTCCTCGAGCCACGAGAACGACAGGCCGCCGATATTGCCCGGCAGGCCGCGGTAGATGCTCACGTGGTCGTTTTCGGAGATGAGGTAGTAGGAGTTCTGGGCATACGAGTAGAAGCCCGCGCATGCGCCGACGATGATCGCCACGAACACGATGGCCCAGATGATGGGGGCCTTGCGCCCCTTTCGGCGCTTGCGCGCCGCGCTCTTCACGGCATCGGCGGATGCCTCGGTGTCTACTTCGGGGGCCCCGACGACGATCTCGCGCGGGCGCATGGACGCCTTGGGCACGGGGGCGGCCACGTTGACGGTGTTGACCTTGGGGGCAACGTGCTCCTCGTGCTCGATGGGGGCAAAGTCGGAGGTCGGCTCGGAATCGCCCGCCTCTTCGTCGCTCGCCAAAAGCGGCTCCACCACGACGACGGTGACGTTGTCCAGGCCGCCGGCAGCAAGTGCCTCGCGCACGAGCGCGTTACACATCTCGTCGGGCAGGGGATGCTCGAGCATCGTCTCTTTGATGACATCGTCGGTGATCATGCTCGACAGGCCGTCGGAGCACAGCATCAGCACGTCGCCCTTCTCCACGCGGAACGTGTAGATGTCGGGGTCCATGTTGGTGTCGGAGCCGAGTGCGCGCGTGATCACGGAGCGCTGCGGGTGGTAGCGGGCTTCTTCCTCGGTGATGCGGCCCTGCTCGATGAGGTCTGCCACGAGCGAGTGGTCGCGCGTGACCTGCTTGAGCGACCCGTTGTGCAGCAGGTAGGCGCGCGAATCGCCCACCTGGGCGACGATTACCTCGTCGTCGAAGACGAGGGCTGCGGTCATGGTCGTGCCCATGCCCGGGCGGCCGCGGCCGTCTTCGGCGCCTTTGAGCACGGCGGCGTTTGCCTGCCTGACGGCTTCTGCGAGCGCGTCGGCGTCGGGGGTATGCGGGGCGAGTTCGCGCATCGTCTCGACGGCGATGGCGCTTGCCACCTCGCCCGCCTCGTGCCCGCCCATGCCGTCGGCGACCACGAACAGCGGGGGCGCGACGAGCATGCTGTCCTCGTTGTGCTCGCGCACGTTGCCGACGTCTGTCAGCGAGCCGTAGACTTCGGGAATCTTGAACTTCTGTTCTGTTTCGCTCATGAACGACCAATCTTGATGTCCACATTGCCGACCGTGATGATGTCACCGGGCGAGCATGCGGTGGGTTGCGTGACGGGGCGCCCGTTGAGCAGGGTGCCGTTGGTTGAGCCGAGGTCCTCGATCATGAGGCTCGTGCCCATGAGGGTGAAGCGCGCGTGGCGCGCGGATACGTAATCGGTCGGGATCACGATGTCGGCACCGGGCGCGCGCCCGATGACGACCGGCCCGGCGATGGTGAGCCGCACGCCGCGCAGGGCCTGCGGCCCCTTCTCGACGGTGGCAGTCCACGACTTGATTTTCTTGTTCTGGCCCTTGACCAGGCCGACTCCCGTCTTGACCACGAAGAACAGGAACAGGTAGAGCAGCGCGACAAAAACGAGTCGGCCTATGAGCAGGAGCTGATCGACCACTGCTAGTCCTCCTGGAACTCAAGCTTGGTTCTGCCGAGGTTGATCACGTCGCCGTTGTAGACGCGCGCCTGGGCAGTGGCGACCCCGTTGACGGAGAGGCCGTTCGTGGAGCCGGTGTCGCGGATGAGCCAGCCGGACTCGTTGTGGAGAATCTCGGCATGGCGCCTCGAGACGCTCGGGTCGGGGATGACCACGTCGCAGCTCTTCTCGCGGCCGATGGTCGTGCGCTCCTTCGTGAGCACCGTGTGCTGCTGCGTCGTGTAGTTGAACAGCGCGGCGTGCAGCTGCGGCGTCGCGATGATGGTCGTGCGCTCGGAGTTGATGTCCTCGGCGGCCTGCGGGGGCGCGTACGGCTCGGGCTCGGGCGCGTTGGTGGGCGGGTAGACGCGTGCGGGCTCGGCAGCGGCGTGCGGCTCGTACGCGGTGGGCTCTTCGCGGCGGTAGGGCTCGGGCTCGGGCTCGGGAGTGAGCGGACGCGCATCGTATGCGGGCTGCTCGTAGGAGTCCTGCCCGTAGGACGGCTGCCCGTAGGACGGCTGCTCGTACGCGGCAGGCTCTTCGTAGCCGCGGGCGCTGTCCTCGTAGCCGTAGGAGTTGGCCATCGGGATGTCTTCCTCGATGCCGTAGTGCACCATCTCCTCGTGGCGGAGCTCGCTGATGATGGCGGGGCTCACGCTCTCGGCGATGATGTCGAACTTGCCGCGCTTGAGACCGTCGTCCACGATGAAGCGGACGAGTGGCGGGCAGTCGAACACGAGGCCGCCGCGGTCGGCGGCGCTGGTGAGGTAGGTCTCGACTTCGCCGGCGAGCGAGGGGTAGTAGCCGCTCATGCGCTCGTCGTCATCGGGGGAGACGAGGACGTTGTAGAGGGTGGGCGCGTACTCGTGGCCGACGCCGACCATCTTCTCGCGCTCCATCTCCTTTGCGGCGCGCTTCGCGAGCTTGACGGGCTCGATGCCGCCACGTCCGGAGCTGCCTTCGATCATGCCCTCGGCCCTGTCTTCGAATCGAGAGAAAAATCCCATCTCTTACTCTTCTCCTTTGTCACGATAGGGAGCACCGAGCGCCCCGACCACGATCATGACGATGACCGCGGCTATATCTCCAATGAGCCACGTCGGGTCTGGAGCCGCCCAGCTGCCAGACGCGAGCCATTGTGCTATCACTTGCGTCGTCACCAGCACAGCAGAAGCTGCGATGGAGCCAATGATTGATGATACCCGTGTCGCTCGCGAACAGAGCGCGGACATCAAAAATGTCGACAAAATACAACCCACTATCATAACCCAAGTGCCGGCGGATGCGAGCAGGCTCGCCGGTGCCGCGGACGGGCTGTTTTCGGCGAATGAAAGACCGCTGCGCGCGAGCGTGCCCGTGCCGGTGGCAACGGAGAGCAGCAGGCAACACAGCGCGGCCACGGCCGAGGCGACCGCCGCGCGCCGCACGGGCAGGCAAAAGCCCGCGACGAGCCAGGCAAACGGCGTGAATCCCGCCATGCTGAGCGGCAGCGCGAGCAGGGTGCAGTTCACGTTGGCGTCTTGCTCGTCGTTGCCGAAGCCCTCGTGGGCAAGAAACACGGTCCACGCCACGGTCACGGCCAGCAGCGCGATTCCTGCGGCGGGGCCGACATGCGGGCTGCAGATCATGCCGATGGCCAGCACGACCAGCGCGAGCACGCCGCCAAAGACGGGCTTTGCCGCTCCCGCCGCCGCAGCGAGCAGCGAGGCGACAAGCGCCGTCGGCGTGTCGAGGGCGTCGAAGGCGGACAGGCCGAGGGCGCAGGGCACCCAACAGAGCGCCGCGGTGAGGACGCGGCTCGCGATGAGACGCGCGCGGGGAGGGATCGCATCCCAGAGGTCCTTGCGCGAAGAGGCCTGCTCCCGGGCAGGCTCGTCGTCGGCGACCTTCAGGGCGGCGCGGAGCTTTGCCGTGCCGCGCACGGCGTCTCCCAGCAGGGGCAGCAGGGCGTTCGTGAAGTCGTAGATGGTCTCGTAGCGCTCCTCGCGCTGCGGCGAGAGGGCGGTGAGCAGCACCTCGTCGAGCTCGGGGTCCACGTCGTCGCGGAGTTCCGAGGGAGTGGCAAAGCCCCCTTGCTCGATGAGCTTGATGCTCGCGTCGAGCGTGGGCGCGACGAAGGGGTTGCGGCCGGTGAGCGTCTCGTAGACGACGGCGGCGTAGGCAAACTCGTCGCAGCGCTGGTCGAGCGGCTCGCCGCGCATCTGCTCGGGCGGCATGTAGCCGATCGTGCCGCCGCTCGCCTCGCCGAAGCCCTGCGCGTCGGCAAGGGCGTG
>JBJEHP010000110.1:0-2903 GCA_051876145.1 Coriobacteriales bacterium
GAAGAAGGTCGCCGACAAGCAGAACGCGGTCGACGAGGAAGAGTTCATGCTCGCAGTTGCCGAGGCTGGCGGCGAGGATTACGTCGACGGCGGCGACGAGTGGATCGTCTACACCGACCCGTCCGATCTCATGTCCGTCAACAAGGGCCTCGAGGAGCAGGGCATCGAGACCAAGGGTGCCGAGCTCGTGCTGCTTCCGACCAACCCCACCGAGATCAGCGTCGAGGATGCCAAGAAGGTTCAGCGTCTCATCGATCGTCTCGAAGAGCTCGACGACGTCCAGAACGTCTACACGACCATGGATATCACCGACGAGATCGCCGAGGCGCTCGACGCCGAGTAAATGCTTGTCAACATGTAATTCCTTTCGAGGGACCCGGGTTGGATACCCGGGCCCCTCGTTTTTTTAGCTCGCGTAGACGATGCTGCGTTCGTTATCGCTGTGATGATACGAGCAGGTGACGAGCGTGAGCATCTGCTCGACCTGCCTGACTGCGCCTCCGTCGAGCCGCATGCTGCAGGCCGCGAGGCGCTCGCTTCGGTAGAGGTCGAAGTCCCCGTGATCCGAGAACTCGGTGCGCTTCGACTGCTCGTCACCGCTCACGACCGCGCACCCCTCGCAATGATAGACGCGCGACCAGGCGGGGGTCTGCATGACGATGCTGCGGTGCTCCAGTGCGAATTCTCTCGACGAGTACTCAGCTATCTGAGAGAACATCGAGCCGTCGTTCATGTGATGGCCGAACACGACCAAGTTGGGAGACTCCATGCCCTGCGCGCAGGCCACATCCAGGTAGATCGCCCCGTACACGTTCCAGTGACGGCGCACGTCGTGCGTGAGGTAGTACGTCGGGTCGTCGGGTTTCGCCTGCACGACGGGCGCGTCGACGTTCGTGCCCGGGATGGATATCCAGGCGACGATGTCGGGGTTGACCGATTTCCAGTAGCCCCAATCGACCTGCTGCAAGCCGTCCTCGTCGTATGAGGCGGGCCTGCTCGGGGAGGGGCTCGTGCTCGTGGCGGTGCGGTTCATGTCCACGAGCGCGATGCCCAGCCCAAGCGCGGCTGCTATGAGGAGCGCTCCCACAAGGGCGACTACCCGATAAGTTGTCAAGGTGCGTGGTCTCACGTCAGCGCTGGCCGAAGTCGAAGTGGTCTTCTGCGTCCATCTTGCGGCGGTGCGCCGTTATCCCCACGAGGCAGGCACCGGCAATCGCGAGCATGCTGGCAAAGAACGCGAGGCCGAGAAAGCTCGATCCGGTCTTGTCGTAGCCGCCCTGCTCGGTGGAATCTCCCGGCGTTTCGGGCTGCGGCTCGTCGACGGCGTTGACCGTCTGGCCCTGGTCGTTGAAGTCCTCGTGGACCGCGACCGTGTTGCCCTGCTCGTCGAGGCACTTCTCGAAGACCACGAGGTCGTGCCCGATGAGGGAGCTTGCGTCGACGGGGAGCTCCACTGCCACTTCTCCCTCTTTGTCCTCGGGCGTGAACTGGGCGCTCGCGGTGACTTCGGAGCCGTCCGCGCCTGTTACCGCCTGTCCGGTCGTCTTGTCCATGAGGGTGCCCTTCATCGTGTAGGTGGTCTTGGGAGCAAGCCCGAGGTACTTCACGGTGTCGAGCACGGTCGCCTCGGGGCCGGACACGGACTTGTCGGCATCTGCCTTGTCGACGGCGGTCGTGTGGATGGCGGGCCCGACGTGCACGCTTTGCGACGTGCTGTCGAGGTCGGAATGCGTCGCGACCGTCTTTCCGCCTTCGAGCAGGTCCTCGAACACGACGATCGTCTTGCCGGCAAGCTCGCTGGCATCGAAGCCGAACTCGGCTTTGACGCTTCCGCTTTCGCGCTCTGGGATGAAGGTCTTCTCCACGGTGACCGCCTCGCCCTTGTCGTTGGTGAGTGGGGCACCCGTTTCCCTGAGCATCAAGGTCCCGTGCAAGGTGTACTCCGTGCCCGGCGTGAGGTTGCGGTAGTCGACCGCATCGACGAGCGCTGCGTTTGGCGCGGGGTCGAGAGAGTCGTCTCCGTCCGATTTGTCCGAGGCGGTCGTGCCGATCGCCGGTTCCGTGTCGACGATGTTGTTCAGCTCGACCATGATCTGGTCACGGTACACGGTAAAGGTCAGGCTGACGAGGTTCTTCTTGGCGTTGGCGCTGCAGGGCAGCTCGACGAGCTGGTAGGAGCCGTAGGGCAAGGCGCCCTTCGCGTCGCTTGCCGGGGCGCCCTCGCCCGACTTGTCCTTGGAGAACCACGTTCCCGCATGCGGGTCGAGCTTGCTCTCGTCCACCGTGTAGTTACCCTGTCCGTCGACGCTTACCGCGTCGTCGTTGGCGTTTGTCTTGTACAGATGGGAGTTGCTGGCACTCGACGAGTTGAAGCGGCCGTTCTCGTCAGTCACGATGACGTGCGATTCGTCGGCCTGCCCGTCTTCGCCGTTGTCGTAGGACAGCATGAACGGGATCCCCGCGAGCGGGCTTTGACGGTCGTCGACCTTGCGGAACTGGAAGTCGCCGCGCTGTACTTGCTGTGCGGCCTGCTGCACCTGGTCAAAGGTGAGCACCGGGTCCGTGTCGGTGTTGCTCGCGTCCGCGATGTCAAAGCTGAGCTCGCTATCCATGGCAAGGTAGCCAACGGGTGCCTTGGTCTCGCGCACGGTGTAATGGCCGATCGGCAGCACGGGCGCGCCGCTCTCGTCGACGAAGAAGTCGTCTCCGCCCGTCTTGTGATTCGCAGCAAAGTGCACTTCGCCCGCCTTGTCAGAGCTGAGCAGCCAGGTCTTGGTGGGCGCGGACGCACCTTTGGGCGTGAACGAGACCGAGAACTCCGCTCCCCCGAATTCGGCTGCGCCTACCGTCGTGGGGTTGCCCGTCTCCTTGTTGACCTTCTGGATGAGAAGGTCGGGCCTGCT
>JBJEHP010000111.1:0-2901 GCA_051876145.1 Coriobacteriales bacterium
CGTTCAAACCGAATTCCTTGTAGAACGCGTTGATGTCCACGTCGAGGTTCTCGTTGATGGGCTCAACGTTGCAGCAGTTGCTCTTGTAGGGAGCACCCAGGCCGAGGTTGTTGTTGTGGTGCTCGGGAACCAGGTCGTTGCAGTTGGACTGGAACACGCCGAACAGCGAATGCTCGGAGCCGTCCTGCTCGGGGAACCACCAGCCGTGTTCTGCCTCGAGATGGCCCGGACGCACCTTCTGGGATACCAGTGCCTTGTACTTTGCCTGGCCGTACTGGTTCCAGATGCGCACCCACTGGCCGTCGGAGATGTTCTTGGCCGTGGCATCTGCCGGGTTGATCTCCAGGCGCGGGTTCTGGTCGATCTCGCGCAGGATGGCAACCTCGCGGTGCTCGGAGTGGAACGAGGTGAAGCGGCGGGCACCCGTGGAGAGGATGAAGGGATACTTCTCCATGATCTCCTCGTGCGTCAGGTCGCGCTCATGCCACTTGGCAAGATGCTCGGGCTCGATGAACGGCGAAGCCGGGATTTCCTTCTTGAGCTGCTCGGTGCGCTCGTCGGTCGGACGCGGCGACTGGTCGGGCTCGTAGTAGTAGGGCAGCGGGTCCATGCCGTTCGTGTTGTACATGGTCGACCACAGCTCGATGCGGCCCGTCGGGGTCAGGAAGCCGGGGTTGCCGTCGGGGCGGAGCTTGCCGGTCTCGTACTTCTTGTAGTAGACCTTGCGCTTGAACTTGACGACCTCTTTGACCTCGTCGAACTTATGACGGCCCTCGAGGCGGTTCTTGTTGAGGTAGTCATGGTAATCCGGGTACTTGTTGTACGCGAACTGGGCCTTCGGGTCGTCCGGGTGACGCTCGGCCATGCGCTTGGCGAGCATGCAGTAAATCTCGAGGTCGGCCTTGGCCTCGCCGACGGTGATGGCCTTGTTGCCGACGCCGGTGGTGATGGAGGCCGCGCCGTAGTGGGTACGGTTGACGCCATCATGCTCGACGACGGTGCTGATGGGCAGGAAGACGTCGCAGCAGCACTGGATGGTCGGGGTGATCATCACGTCGGTGCCAAACGCGAAGCCGTCAGGTGCGCCATAGGAGCGGACCAGCGCGTCATGCCACCTGCTGGGCTCGGCGGAGTTCGTCGGGGCGAGCAGGTTGGTGTTCGCGATCCAGCCGAAGCGGACCGGGTAGGGGTCGTCGGTCTCCATGGTGTCGAGGATGCAGTCTGCCTGGCAGCCGGTGATCTGGTTGCAGTACAGCGGGAACTCGTCCATGCCGATGCACTCTGCGCGCTCCTCGTCGGTCATCTGGTACCAGCCCTCGGTGATGAACGAGCGGGTATCGGTGTCGTTGCCAGCCTGGCCGGCAGCAGCCTCGGCCGTGAGGTCCTCGGGCATGGAGAGGTCGGCGATGATGTTGCCGCCGGGGACGTCGAGGTTGCCGCACATCGCGATCATTGCCAGGACGCAGTGGCCAGCCTGCATGCCGTTGGTGTTCTGGTCGAATGCCAGGCCCCAGGCGATGGAAGCGGGCTTTGCCTTGGCGTACTCGCGGGCGAAGGTGTAGATGTCCTCGACCGGGACCTCGCAGATCTCTGCGGCCTTCTCCGGCGTCATGGCGCTGACGCGCTCCTTGAACTCGTCAAAGCCGTAGGTCCACTTCTCGACGAAGTCGGCGTCGTAGAGGCCCTCGCTGATGATGATGTTGCAGCAGGCCATGGCAAGGGCGGCGTCCGTACCGTTGCGCACGCGCAGCTGCAGCTCGGAGCGGCTGTTCAGCCAGTTGACGCGCGGGTCGACGGAGAACAGGCGCGCGCCGCGCTTCATCAGGTCGATGATGCTGTGGCCGAAGAAGCCGTCGGGGTTGGACTCGAGCGGAGCCTTGCCCCAGATGACCATCAGCTCGGGGACCTGGTACTGCGGGTCGTCGTAGCCGCCCTCGAGGCCGCCAGCGTAGTCGAGCTCGGGGTACAGGGCGCCCAGGACCATCTGGGAGGCCATCATGCGCGGCTGGTAGCAAGCGTAGCCGGACTGCGTGTAGGCCAGGTTGGGCGTGCGGAAGATGGAGAGCTGGAAGTCCTGGGAGAGCATGCCGTCGCGGCCCGTGCCGACGTGGATTGCCATCGTCTTGCGACCGTACTTGCCGGTGATCTCGTCCCACTTGTCCATGATGAGGTCGAGTGCCTCATCCCAGCTGCAGCGCTCCCAAGCGTCGGCGTCGCCAATCTTGTCGTGCGGGCGCTTCATGGGGTAGACCTCGCGGTGCGGGTTGTAAACGTAGTCCTTCATCGCGAGGCACCTCGGGCACAGGCGGCCCTGGGTGATCGGGTCGTTCTCGTCGCCCTCGATGTGGTCAAGCTTGCCGTTCTTGTCGACATAGACCTTGATGCCGCATCCTACCGGGTGGCAACCCGGGGGAGACCAGACCGAAGACCGAACGACTGTGAAGTCGCCATCCTGGTACTTCCAGGGTTTACCGAGGTCGTTTTCAAACTCCATAGCGGTACTCCAAACTTTAGACGTAACTTCCCCCATCGGGCGGGCCGGATCTGCATCAGGTCCGCCCGAGTAGAACCAATTGAACGTGAAGCGTTTAGGCTTGCTCCACCTGCGTGCGCTTCTTCGCGCGGGCCTTGAGGATGATCAGAAGTGCGATAGAACCAAGTGCCAAGACGATGCCAGCTGCGGCGAGGATGCCGGTGGCAGCGCCCCAACCGGAGGCGACGACGACGCCGACGACGCCGAACAGGATGCCGCCAACGCACTGGCCGAGCGACATGAGCGTCGCGGAGACGGAGGCGAGCTCGGGCTTGGGCGCGATCTCTGCGACCATCGTGAAGAAGATGGCCGGCACGATGCCGTTGGACAGGCCGAACAGGATCATCCAGAGCGTCAGGCTGCCCGCG
>JBJEHP010000112.1:0-2888 GCA_051876145.1 Coriobacteriales bacterium
TTCCCTTTACATTCAGGGTCTTCCTCGTTGCCATATTATGTCTCCAATCTCTTGGCTTGTCGGTACATCCATGCTTCGCGGCTTCCTTGCCTCTTGCCGTCCACCGCGTTCCCGGCGTCTCCGCTAGCGCTTGCTCCCAAACGACGGCTTCCACGTGCGCAGACGCAGCGCGTTCGAAACCACGAACAGCGAGCTGCAGCTCATCGCGGCGGCGGCGATCATCGGGTTGAGCGAGAACCCGAGTGGTGCCAGCACTCCCGCCGCGACGGGGATGCAGATGACGTTGTAGAACAGCGCCCAGAACAGGTTCTGCTTGATGTTGCGCATGGTCGCGCGCGAGAGGTCGAGCGCCGCCGGCACGTCTTGCAGGTCGCTGTGCATGAGCACGATGTCCGCGCTCTCCATCGCGATGTCCGTGCCAGCTCCGATGGCGATGCCGGTGCTTGCGCGCGCGAGCGCGGGGGCGTCGTTGATGCCGTCGCCGACCATGGCGACCTTGCCCGTCGCGGAGAGCTCGCGGACCTTGGCCTCCTTGCCCTCGGGCAGCATGCCCGCCACCACCTCGTCGACGCCGACGATGCGCTGGATGCTCCGCGCCGTGCGCTCGTTGTCGCCGGTCAGCATGACAGTGCGAATCCCCATGCTGCGCAGCTCGTCGATGGCCCGCTTGCTCGTCGGCTTGACCTGGTCCGCGCATGCGATGATGCCGATGAGCGTGCCTTCGCAGGCGAAGAGCAGGGGGGTCTTCCCGTCCTGTGCGAGCTCGTCGAGCGAGGCGCTTGCGGCGTCGATGTCGATGCCGTTGTCGCGCAGAAGTGCTGCGTTTCCAGCGAGGCACGCCATCCCGTCGACTGTCGCGGAGATGCCCCTGCCGGGGATGGTGGCAAAGTCCTGCGCCTCGCTCGGCACCGCATCGTGCTCGTCGCCATAGACGACCACGGCGCCCGCGAGCGGATGCTCGGACTTCTCCTCGAGCGCGACGGCGATGTCGAGGAACTCGTCCGCGTCAAAGCCGTTGAGCGCGATGCAATCCGTGACCTGGGGCTTGCCCTCGGTGATTGTGCCGGTCTTGTCGAGAACGACCGTCGCGGTCTCGTGCGCGGTCTGGAGCGCCTCGGCGCTCTTGATGAGGATGCCCTCCTTCGCGCCGCGGCCGGTCCCGACCATGATGGCCGTTGGCGTGGCGAGCCCGAGCGCGCAGGGGCACGAGATGACGAGCACCGACACCGCGTGCGAGACGGCGTCTGCCAGGCTTCCCGTGACGATCATCCAGACGATAAACACCACGACGGCGATTGTGATGACGACGGGAACGAACACCGCCGACACCTTGTCCGCGAAGTTCTCGATGGGCGCTTTCGTGCTGGTCGCCTCATCGACCAGGCGGATGATGCGGGCGAGCGCAGTGTCTTGCCCGATGGCGGTTGCCTGCACCTTGATCCAGCCCGACTGCACGACGGTCGCCCCGGTCACGGAATCGCCGCGCGCCACCTCGACGGGGATGCTCTCGCCCGTGATGGCGGCTTCGTCGACCGCTGCCGTGCCCTCGGCCACGACGCCGTCGACCGGGATGCTCTGCCCCGCCTTGACGATGACGAGGTCGCCCACCGCGATCTGCTCGACGGGCACCTCCTCCTCGGCACCGTTGTCGTCGACGCGCATGGCGGTCTTGGGGGCGAGGTCCATGAGGCTGTTGATGGCGTCGGTCGTCTTGCCCTTGGCGCGTGCCTCGAAGAACTTGCCGAGCGTCACGAGCGTGAGGATCATCGCGGCGGACTCGAAGTAGAGGTCCATGGCCGCCACATGCGCCGCCGCGAGGTCGCCGTGGCCGAGGAAGAATCCCATTCGGTACATGGCGGCGATGCCATAGACCGTGGACGCGGCGGACCCGAGCGCGACGAGCGAGTCCATGTTGGGGGAGCGGCGCGCGAGGGACGAGAAGCCGTTGCTGAAGAACTTGAAGTTGACAAACAACACCGGCAGCAGGAGCAGCAGCTCCGTGAGCGCGAACGTCATCATGTTCTCGTGGCCAAGGAAGACGTCGGGGAGCGGCCAGCCGAACATGTGGCCCATGGACAGGTAGAACAGGGGCACAGTGAAGATGCACGAGACGATGAGGCGTGTCTTCACCTGCCTGATCTCGCGCGCCGCCCGCTCCTGTGCAGACGGGGCGGCCGTGGAGGCGGCGGGCGCGCCGGCTGCCTGCTCCACGTGGGGGAATGCCCCGTAGCCCGCCTTCTCGACGGCGGTGCCGATGGCAGCGAGCGTCTCGGGCGTGCCGTCGTACTCGACGTCCATGCTGTTCTTGAGCAGGTTGACGGTGGCGCTTTGCACCCCGTCGACGCTCTGCGTCGCCTTCGTGACGCGCGCCGAGCATGCGGCGCAGGTCATTCCCGTGACATCGAAGCGTTGTTTCATACTGATCACCAGCTTACTTGGATATGCGCTTGATGAGGTCCATGGCCTCGTCGACGATCTCGTCGTTGCCGTTTCTGATCTCGTCGACGACGCAGGTCTTGAGATGGTTCTGCAACACGAGGCGCTCGACGCTTTTCACCGCGCTGTCCGCGGCGGCGAGCTGGATGAGGACGTCGCCGCAGTAGCGGTTGTCCTCGATCATCGCCTTTACGCCGTTGAGCTGGCCGATGGCGCGGTTCAGGCGCTTGATGATGTTGTCTTGCAGTTCCTGGCTGCGCGGGTTTGCCTTGTGGCGCGCGTGGCAGCAGCTCTTCTCGTTCGTGTCTTCCATGGATACCCCCACCCGGTATGTTTCATGACGCGACTATATACCCCTTAGGGGTATTGTCAACACCTCTTTTCGAGAAAAAATGACACGATACCCACGGCCCCTCGTGCCAAAGTGAGACGATACCCACGGCCCCTCGTGT
>JBJEHP010000113.1:0-10805 GCA_051876145.1 Coriobacteriales bacterium
CTCTCGTCGCTGCCGTCCATCGTGGTCGGCCTGTTCGGCTTTCTGCTGTTCGTCATCTACTTTGGCTGGGGCTTCTCGATCATCTCGGGCGCGTTCGCGCTGACGATCTTCAACATTCCGCTGCTGGTGCGCGTCATCCAGCAGGCACTCGAATCCGTCCCCACCACACAGCGCGATGCGGGTCTCGCGCTCGGCCTGACGCGCTGGGAGACGACCATCCACATCCTGCTGCCCACGGCCATGCCCGCGATTATCACCGGCATCATCCTGTCCGCCGGGCGCGTGTTTGGCGAGGCGGCGGCACTCATCTACACGGCAGGGCAATCGGCTCCCATGCTCGACTTCACGTGCCTGGATCTCTCGAGCCCCACGTGCCCGTGGAACATCTTCCGCCCGGCAGAGACGCTGGCGGTGCACATCTGGAAGATCAACTCCGAAGGCGTCGTGCCCGATCTGGCCGCGATCTCGAACGGCACGGCGGCGGTCCTCATGATCTGCGTGCTGCTGTTCAACCTGATCGCGCGCTTCGTGGGCAAGCGCGTGGGAAAGAAGCTGGTGGCCGAATGATGCAGAGTACCGAACTTGACACCAGCGCAGCGGCAGGCGAGGCCGAGAGGTGCGAGCCTGTCCTGGCAACGCATGACGTAGGCGTCCGCTACGACGAGACCAAGGTGGCGCTCTCCGGCGTCAACCTCGAGTTTGCCGCCGGAGAGGTGACGTCGCTCATCGGCCCTTCGGGCTGCGGCAAGTCGACATTCTTGCGCTGTCTCAACCTGATGAACCGCGAGATACCCCACTGCCATATTGATGGGGAGATCGTCTACGACGGCCACAACATCAACACGCCTGCAGAAAACCTCTACGAGCTCAGGCAGTCCATTGGCATGGTGTTCCAGATTCCCAACCCGTTTCGCAAGTCGATCCGGGACAACATCACCTTCGCGCCGCGCTGCCACGGTATCAAGGACAAGAAGCGCCTCGACGAAATCGTGGAGACGTCGCTTAAGAAGGCGGCGCTGTGGGACGAGGTGAAGGACAAGCTCGACAAGAGCGCCTACGCGCTTTCGGGCGGGCAGCGGCAACGCCTGTGCATCGCGCGCACGCTTGCCATGAACCCCAAGGTCGTGCTGATGGACGAGCCGTGCTCGGCGCTCGACCCGATTGCCACGTTCTCGATCGAAGACACGATCGGGCAGATTGCCGACGAGGGAATCAGCGTGATCATCGTCACGCACAACATCGAGCAGGCGGCGCGCATCTCTAACAAGACCGCCTATTTCCTGCTTGGCGAGGTCATCGAGTGGGGCGACACGGACGCCGTCTTCTCGAGCCCCAAAGACAAACGCACGCAAGACTATTTGACGGGAAGGTTTGGCTGATGCCACGAATCGAATACGAACGCCAGCTCGCCGACCTGGACGCGCAGGTCCAGGCGATGGGCACGCACGTGAAGGAACTGTACGAGAAAGCGTACCAGGCAACGGGTACGGGTCGCCTCGAGGAGGGCTGGAACGTCGATGTGGCGCAGTCCGACAACGCCGCCGCCGAGCGCGCCATCGAGAGCCTGTGCCTGCGCATCCTGCTCAGACAGCAGCCGGTGGCGGGAGACCTGCGCGAGGTGTCCGGTGCCCTCAAGATGGTGACCGACCTCAAGCGCGTCTCCGACCTCTCGGCAGACGTCTGCCGCATAGTCGCGGAGCTCGGGGGACGCGTCTGTGACATCCAGCGCAGCGACCTGCTCGACATGGGAGCGCTCGTCGCCGAGATGCTCGACTGCGCCTTGCGCTCGTATCTGGCAGGCGATCTCAAGCTCGCCCGCCGCGCCATCGCGATGGACGACGAGGCGGACGTGTACTACGAGAAGATTCGCGAGAAGATCATCCAGGCGCTGTTCGACAAGCAGACCGAGGCACAAGACGCCGTCAACCTGCTCATGATCGCGAAGTACTACGAGCGCATCGGCGACCATGCCGAAAACGTCGCGCGCTGGGCGGAGTACACCGTGAGCGGCACGCGCGAAGACGAGCCGCTCACGGACGTGGGCCTGTAAGATAAGGAGCCCGCTCTCCTAGGCGAGGAGCTTGCGCACGGCGGCGAGGCGGACGCAGACGGTGAACACGTGCGCGGCCTGCACGAGGTCGTCGAGCGCAGGGAAGCTCGGGGCGATGCGGATGTCGGAATCGTGCGGGTCGACGCCGTGCGGCCAAGTCGCGCCCGCTCCCGTCAGCTTGACGCCGGCATCTGCCGCGAGCCGCACGATCTCTTTCGCGGTACCCTCGGGTGCGGTGAAGCTGATGAAGTAGCCCCCGTTGGGACGCGTCCACGAGCCAACTCCCGTGGGGGAGAGCTCCTCGTCGAAGATCTGCAGCACGGCCTCGAACTTGGGACGCAGCAGGGCGGCGTGCTTGCTCATGTGCGCGGCAAGCGTCGGGGCGTCCTTGAGGAAGCGCACGTGGCGCAGCTGGTTGAGCTTGTCGAAGCCGATGGTCTGCGCGCCCATGTTGGCGCAGGCCTCCGCGACGTTGGCCTCGCTCGAAACGAATGCCGCGATGCCCGCCCCGGGGAAGGTGATCTTGGAGGTCGAGCAGAACTCGAAGGCCATGTCGGGGCTGCCCGCCTTCGCGCATTCGTCGAGAATGTTGAGGATCTGGTCCTGGTGCGCGGCGTCATCGTAGAGGTGGTGCACGGTATAGGCGTTGTCCCAGAAGATGCGGAAATCAGCGGCAGCGGGCTTGAGCTGCGCAAACGCCCTGACCGTCGCGTCGGAGTAGCTGTAGCCCTGTGGGTTGGAGTACTTGGGCACGCACCAGATGCCCTTCACGGACGCGTCGCCCTCGACGAGCGCGCGCACCGCGTCCATGTCGGGGCCTTCCGGGGTCATCTCGACGGGAATCATCTCGATGCCGAAGTGCTCGCAGATGCGGAAGTGGCGGTCGTAGCCCGGGACGGGGCACAGCCACTTGACCGTGTCGAGCTTGCCCCATGGCGTGTTGCCCGCCACGCCGTGCGTCCAGGCGCGGGCGATGGTGTCGTACATCACGTTCAGGCTGGAGGCGCCGCAGACGATGACTTGCTCCGGACGCGCGCCGACCATGCCCGCGACGAACGCGCGTGCCTCGGGGATGCCCGCGAGCACGCCGTAGTTGCGGCAATCGGTGCCGTCGCTTGCGGTGAGGTCGCTTGCGGAACCGAGCGTGTCGAGCATCGGCAGGCTCAGCTCGAGCTGGGCGGCACTCGGCTTGCCACGTGCCATGTTCAGGTCGAGCCCGCGCGCCTTGAACGCGTTGTACTGCTCTTCGAGCTGGGCGAGCGTCTGTTCGAGTTCTGTGTGCGTCATGTCCGCATAGCGTTTCATGGGCGACCTTCCTGGTTGCGGTGACAAAAAACGCGGGCTTGGAAAAGCCCGCGTGGCTGAACCGTGCATATTATAGGCATCGTGCCGGTGTCTCAGGCGAGCGCTCGCGCGATTGCCCCGTATAAATCCGAAGGCGTCTCGGCGATGGCGTCGGCGTCGGCAATCTCGTCGCGCGCCCCAAAGCCGTAGGCGCACCCGACGGACCTGATGCCGTGCTCGCGCGCCATGTTCATGTCGTGGAAGCGGTCGCCGACGATCATGAAGTCGTCGTGCGCGGCAATGCCCGTGCCCCATGCCTTCTGAATGGTGGGGAACAGGTCGGTCTTGGGAATCCACCCGTAGTCCTCGCAGCAGTAGAAGTCCGTGAAGTAGCGGTCGAGGTCGAATGCCGCTCGGTGCATCTCCATGTAGCTGTGATGGCAGTTGCTGACGAAGAGCAGCCGGTGCCCGTCGGCTTTGAGGCGCTCGAGCGTGGCGGGGATGCCGGGGTAGAGCCGCGCGCATCCCGCCTCGGTCAGCCGACGCATCTCGGCGCCGATCATCTTGCTGCACGTCTCCTTGACTGCGTCGTCTAGCTCGGGCGCAAACGAGTTCCACATGTCCTTGGCCGAGAAACCGAGCCAGTAGCCGATCTGCTCGTCGGAGTATTCGCGGCCGACGTCGTAGCCATTGTCCTCGAGCCAGGAAAGCGTCTTCTTGAAGGCGGGCAGGTAGGTCGCGCTCGAGTCGTGCAACGTGCCGTCGTAGTCGAACAGCAGGTTCATGGCGCTACGCCTCGATCTGGCGGATGAGGTTGACCATCTCGATGGCGCCCTCGGCGCACTCGGAGCCCTTGTTGCCGGCCTTGGAGCCCGCGCGCTCGATGGCCTGCTCGATGTTTTCGGTGGTGAGCACGCCGAACATGACGGGGATGTCGGCCTTCAGGGCGACGTTGGCGATGCCCTTGGAGACCTCGTTGACGACGGCCTCGTAGTGGCTCGTGGCCCCGCGAATCACGGCGCCCAGGCAGATGACGGCGTCGTACTTGCTGCTTTCGGCCATCTTCTGCGCGATGAGCGGGATCTCGAACGCGCCCGGGACCCAGGCGATGTCGATGTCCTCATCGCGCACGCCGCGGCGCTTGAGCCCGTCGAGTGCTCCTGCGAGCAGCTTGGAGGTGATGAACTCGTTGAAGCGGGCGTTGACGATGCCGATCTTGATGCCGTCGGATACGAGCTTGCCTTCGAATACGGTCATGGTGGTGTCCTTTCTGCGGGTGTGCTGGTTGGGTGCCGGTGCTTACTGGACCGAGATGAGGTGGCCCATCTTCTCCTGCTTGGTCTTGAGGTACTTGCGGTCGAACTCGTTGGCGTGCATCTCGATAGGCACGCGCTCTTTGATTTCCAGGCCGAACTCCTCGAGCTGGTAGACCTTGTCGGGGTTGTTCGTCAGAAGGCGCATGGTCTTGATCCCTAAGTCGCGCAGAATCTGCGCGCCGATGTAGTACTCGCGCTCGTCGGGGTCAAAGCCCAGCGCGAGGTTTGCCTCGACGGTGTCCATGCCCTGCTCCTGCAGCTCGTAGGCCTTGAGCTTGTTGATGAGGCCGATACCGCGGCCTTCTTGGCGCATGTACAGAAGCACGCCGCGCCCCTCGCGCTCGATCTGCATCATGGCCGCCGCAAGCTGGTCGCCGCAATCGCAGCGCATCGAGCCGAACACGTCGCCGGTCAGGCACTCGGAATGCACGCGCACGAGCACGTCTTGCCCGTCGCCGATGTCGCCTTTGACCAGCGCGACGTGGTGCTCGCCGTTGAGCTTGTTCACGTAGCCGTACGCGCGGAACTCGCCGTACTTGGTGGGGAGCAGCGGGCTTGCCTCGCAGGTCACGAGCTGATCGTGGTACTTGCGGTAGCGCTGCAGCTCCTTGATCGTGATGACCGTCAGGTCATAGCGCTTTGCCACGCCGAGCAGCTCGGACGTGCGCATCATGGTGCCGTCGTCGCGCATGACCTCGCAGCACAGGCCCACCTGCTTGAGGCCGGCCAGCCTGAGCAGGTCGACGGTGGCCTCGGTGTGGCCGTTGCGCTCGAGTACGCCGTTCCTCTTGGCGAGCAGCGGGAACATGTGGCCGGGACGGCGGAAGTCGAGCGGCGAGGCGTCGTCGTCGACGGTCATGCGCGCCGTGTAGCCGCGCTCCTCGGCCGAGATGCCCGTCGTCGTGTTCACGTGGTCGATCGACACGGTGAAGGCGGTCTCATGGTTGTCGGTGTTGTGCGCCACCATCTGCGGCAGCTGCAGCTTGCGCACGTACTCCTCGCTCATGGGCATGCAGATGAGGCCCTTCGCGTGGCTCGCCATGAAGTTGACGTTCTCGGTCGTGGCAAATTGCGCGGCGCAGATGAAGTCGCCCTCGTTCTCGCGGTCGGGGTCGTCGATGACGAGGATCACCTTGCCCGCCTTGAGCGCCTCTACCGCCTCGGGGACGGTGTTGTAGTCGGTCATGATCGCTCCTTTTCGCTAAAAGCCGTTTTCGGCTAGGAATTCCATGGTTATCGCGCTGCCCTGCCCGTCGCTTCCCGTCGTGGGGGCAAGGCCGAGCAGCTTTTCGGTGTACTTGGCGATGACGTCGCACTCGAGGTTGACCACATCGCCGCAGGCGCGCTCGGGCAGCGTCGTCTGCTGGTTGGTGTGCGGGATGGTCGACACGGAAAAGCCCGTGTCTGTCACGCGCGCGACGGTGAGGCTGATGCCGTCGATGGCGATCGAGCCCTTCTCCACGACGTAGCGCAAGACCTCGGGTCCCGCGTCGATGGTGTACCAGATGGCGGTGTCGTCGCGCTCGATGCGCGCGACCGTGCCCGTCGCGTCGATGTGCCCGGAGACGAAGTGCCCGCCAAAGCGCCCGTTGGCGGCCATCGCGCGTTCGAGGTTGACGTGGCTTCCCGCCGTGAGCGCGCCGAGCGACGAGCGCTCGAGCGTCTCGTGCATGACGTCGGCGGTGAAGGTCTGGGCGGTGACGCTCGTGGCGGTCAGGCACACGCCGTTCGTGGCGATGCTGTCGCCGACCTTCACGTCGTCGAGGATCTGCGGGGCCTCGATCTCGAGCGAGGCGGACTTGGCACCGTGCACGATGCGCTTGACGGTGCCGACGGTCTCGATGATGCCGGTGAACATCAGCGCACCGCCTCGCTTTCCACGAGCAAATCGTCGCCGAGACGCTCGACGTTTTTGATGCGCAGCTCGAGCGCGTCTGCAGGCGTTGCGAAGCCCTGCCCGCCCACGGGGGTCTTGGCATCGGCGCCGCCAAAGAACTTGGGGGCCAGGTAGGCGAGTACCTTGTCGACGATCCCTGCCTGCACGGCGGCCCAGTTGAGGGTCGCGCCGCCCTCGAGGATGACGCTGTCTATCTCGCGCGCGCCGAGCAGCCCCACGAGCGCGTCGAGGTCGAGGTGCCCGTCGCGTGCCTGCGCGACGTCGATGAGCTCGCAGCCGCGTGCTTCGAGCGCCGCACGCTTCTCGGCGTCGGTGCTGCACGTCGCGATGAGGGTCGGGACCTTATGGGCAGTCTGCACGATCTGCGCGTCGAGCGGGATCTTGAGCGTCGTGTCGCAGACGACGCGGATGGGGTCGACGCCGCCTTCGAGGCGGCAGGTGAGCAGCGGGTCGTCGGCGAGCACCGTGCCGATGCCCGCCATGATGGCTGAGCAGGCGTGCCGCAGCTCGTGCACGTGGTGCCGCGCCTGCTCGCCCGTCACCCAGCGCGACGCGCCCGTGTAGCAGGCGATCTTTCCGTCGAGCGTCATGGCGTACTTCATGATCACGAGCGGGCGCCTGGTCTGGATGTAGTGGAAGAAGACCTCGTTGAGGGCACGGCACTCGTCTTCGAGCACGTGCTCGGTGACCTCGATGCCCGCGTCGCGCAAGATCTTGAGTCCTTTGCCCGCGACGAGCGGGTTGGGATCGCCCGAGCCGACGACCACGCGCGCAAAGCCGGCGGCGATGAGCGCATCGGTGCACGGCGGCTGCTTGCCGTAGTGGCAGCAGGGCTCGAGCGTGACGTAGATGGTGGCGCCCTGCGTGGGCTCGGTGCAGCGGGACAGCGCGTCGCGCTCGGCATGCAGGTCGCCGATCTTGTGGTGGTAGCCGGACGAGATGATGCGCCCGTCGCGGACTATGACCGCGCCCACCATGGGGTTGGGGGAGACGTGCCCGCGGCCCTTCGCCGCAAGCTCGAGCGCGCGCCTCATGTAGTCTTCGTCGTTCATGACACCTTCGTTCAGGTTGCATTGGCATCGGGGGCGACGAGCGAAGAGGGCGTGTGCGCGCCATAAAAACAAAAAACCTGGAACAACGAAGGCTGTTCCAGGGCACATCGCCTGGTGCACGCACGGCGCACCAGAGGGATTCTTCTCTCATCCAGACTATACTGTCGGCTTCGGAATTTCACCGAACCGGCTCCGCTGATGCGGAGTTCGCGGGCTGTAACCGCCGGTGGGGAATTGCGCCCCGCCCTGAAGATCCAATATTCGTACGCACCTACCTATACGCTCCTGCCTGTCCTGCGTCAAGGGAGCGGGCGCGCATTGCTGCTATCCTGCAACCAAGGTATCTGGCGGCAGGAGGTGCGCAGCGCGCGCCGCAAGCGGGAAAGGTGGACGTCGTGCAGACGGCAGTCGAGTTCGATGACGTGACGTACGCGTACGCCGGTGCCGCGTCCCCGGCCTTGGACCACGTGAGCTTCTCCCTACGCGAAGGCGAGTTCGTCTGCATCATCGGCGCGAACGGCTCGGGCAAGTCCACGCTCGCGCGGCATGTGAACGCGCTGCTTTTGCCGAGCGCGGGGAAGGTTCGCGTGTTCGGGTGCGACACGTCTGCTGCGGGTGCGGCCTACCGGGTGCGCCCGCGCGTGGGCATGGTGTTTCAGGACCCCGACAGCCAGTCCGTCGCGCCCCTCGTGGCAGACGACGTCGCCTTCGGGCCCGAAAACCTCGGGCTTTCCCCCGAGCAGGTGCGCGAGCGCGTGCAAGAAGCGCTTGACGGGCTCGGCATCTCGCGGCTCGCGCAGGCCGAGGTCGCGAGCCTTTCCGGCGGGCAAAAGCAGCTCGTGGCGCTTGCCGGCGTCATGGCGATGCATCCCGACGTCTACGTGCTCGACGAGCCGGGCGCGATGCTCGACGCGCGGGGCCGTGCCGCGGTCATCGGCGTCGCGCGGCGGCTGCACGAGGAGGGGCGCACGGTCGTCCTCGTCACGCACTTCATGCAAGACGCGCTGCTCGCAGACCGTGTGCTCGCGCTCGACCGGGGTAGGCTCGCCTACGACGGCGTGCCCGGGGACCTGCTCGCCCGTGCCGATGCCGTGCGCTCCATTGGCCTCGAGCCGCCGTTCGAGGTGCGGCTTGCCGAGGCGCTCGCCGCGCGCGGCGTCCATGTGTCCGACCCCCTCGACCCCAGCGTGTGGAAGGAGGAGCTGTGGCCCTCACGTTCGAGCAGGTGAGCTTCTCCTACGACGATGCCGGCCCGCTCGTCTTGGACGGCGTCGACTTCACGGTGGACGACGGCTCGTTCACGGGCATCATCGGCGCCAACGGCTCGGGCAAGTCCACGCTCGTCCAGCTTGCGGATGCACTGCTGCTGCCCTCGTCGGGCAACGTCGTCGTGGACGGCATGAACACGCGCGACAAAAAGCAGCGCCGCGAGCTGCGCTGCCGCGTGGGGCTGGTCTTTCAGTACCCCGAGCGGCAGCTCTTCGCCGCGACGGTGGCAGACGACGTCGCCTACGGGCCGCGTGCGCTCGGGCTCGACGCGCCCGATGTGGAAGAGAGCGTGCGTCGCGCCCTCGAGCTGGTGGGGTTCGACTACGACGACGTCGCCGAGAAAAGCCCCTTCGCGCTTTCCGGCGGCCAGCAGCGCCGTGTTGCCATTGCCGGCGTGCTCGCAATGGAGCCAAGCTACCTCGTGCTCGACGAGCCCTCGGCGGGCATGGACCCGTCGGCGGCCGTCGACCTGCGTGCGCTGCTCGAGCACCTCAACGACGAGGGCACCACCATCGTCATGGTCTCGCACGACATGGACGAAGTGGCCGAGCTCTGCACGCACGTGGTGGCGCTCGAGCGGGGCAAAGTCGCGCTGGCCGGCGGCGTGCGCGAGGTGTTCACGCCGGCAAACCGCGCGCGCCTCGTCAAAATGGGACTCGACCTGCCCCGTCCGCTCAGCTTTGCAATAGAATTGGCAGAAGGCGGACTCGACCTGCAATCAGATCCGCTCACGGTAGACCAGCTCGCCGATGCGATCGCGCGCATCGCCCGCACGTAGGAAGGCATGTCCATGGCAGAGATTTCCAAAGAGCTCGACCAGCTTTCGGTGGCCCTCATCGGGACCGCGATCGACCTGATGGACAGCGGCGATGCCGTGCCGGTCATGCTGGCGGTCGACTGCGAAGACGAGCTCATGACCTTCGAGGACGACACGCCCGACGGCTGCTACCGCGCGGCGCGCGCCCAGGTAGGCGAGCTCGGCGAGCGCTGCACGCGCTACGCGCTGCTCTACGACGGTGTTGTCCAGGAGTCCGAAAACGACCCCGGCAGCCCGGCGCTGCTGTTCGAGTTCGGCGAGCGCGGCATGAAAAACGCCTGGAGCGGCTACATGCTCTACCAGCGCGCGCAAGACGGCACCATCGAGGTGACCGACCCGCTTCCCGCGGGCGAGGAGACGCTGCTGTTCAGCTGAGCCCTAAGCCTCCTGCCTTTCGCTTCGCAACAACTCCATAGACGAATGCTCCATGCGACTTGCCATGAGTGGTATTCTATGGGGTTGTCAATTTGCTCTCATGCGGAGGGCACGTAGAGGTAACGAGGAAAACACAAGCATGCTTCAGGAAAACATTCGCAATATCGCCATCATCGCCCATGTCGACCATGGCAAGACGACCCTTGTCGACCGCCTCTTGCAGACCGCGGGCGTGTTCCGCGAAAACCAGCAGGTCGAAGAGCGCGTCTTGGACTCCAACGACCAGGAGCGCGAGCGTGGCATTACGATTCTTTCCAAAAACGTGTCCATCCGCTATAAGGGCGTCAAGATCAACGTCATCGACACCCCGGGCCACGCCGACTTCGGCGGCGAGGTCGAGCGCGTCTTGAAGATGGCAGACGGCGTGTTGCTGCTGGTCGACGCCTACGAGGGCCCCATGCCCCAGACCCGCTTCGTCTTGAAGCACGCGCTGGCCATCAACTTGAAGCCCATCGTCGTCATCAACAAGATCGACCGCCCCGGCGCGCGTCCCGACGAGGTGCTCGACGAGGTCTTCGAGCTCATGATGGAGCTCGGCGCAACCGACGAGCAGCTTGACTTCAACACGGTCTATACGAGCGCGGTCAACGGCTACGCGCGTCTCGACCCAGCCGACACCAACGACGACATGTACCCGCTGCTCGACGCGATCCTCGAGGACATCCCCGCGCCCGACGTCGACCCC
>JBJEHP010000114.1:0-2853 GCA_051876145.1 Coriobacteriales bacterium
TGCGAAAAACGACATCACGGGGTTGTCGTTTGTTGCATTCTGGTCGCTCTGGGAGTCTTCCGAAGACGTATCCGCTTGCTGTGCCGTGCCGTTTGAGCCGGAGCCGAAGCTGGTGGAGGTTCCGTAGTACGAGTCGAAGGCGCTTCGGTCGATGCTCGCGCTTTGAATCTGGTTGTCGTCGGTCCTCGACACCGTGGTCGAGTACGCGCCCGTCACCGTGATGGTGTACGCGCTGTCGCCCGACACGACCTTCGTGCCATCTGCCACGATCGAAACCGTCTTGCCGTCGGAGTCGACGACCTTCCCGCCGTCAGCGACGTTGAGATTGGTCACGGTGCTGTCCCCCGTCACCGTCCAGGTGGAATCCACCCCGACGTTGATGGTGAGCGGGGCATCGGTGGTGGTCTTGTCTGCCGCGCTGTTGCTCGAGATGCTGGTGGCGCCCGTGTAGCTCGTCCCGTCGAACAGGTAGAGGTCGACCGAGCTCGTGTCGTCTACCGCGATGTTGCCCGCCACCTTCTCGGAGATGAGCGTGAACGTTGCCGTTGCCCCGTTCTTGCCAGCCGTGCCCCAGTTGTTCGAGTCGTTGCCCAGCGCATCGATGAAGTCCACGGAGCTGGAGTCGAAGTTGAGCGTGGTGTTGGCAAGGAGCACGTTTGCCTTCGTGTTGGTCAAATAGAACATCGCGCCCGAGTCGATGCTCGTGGAAAGCGAGGAGTCAACTGCCTGGAAGTGCGCCACGTCGCCCGAAGATGCTTCCGCATCGCCAGACGTGGACTGGTAGATGATGACGCCGTTTTTTATCGGATCGCTGCCGGAGATGGCGTTGTTACTGCTTTCCAGGCTCGAGTTGGAGATGTAGATGGAGTTGTGGCCCTCCATGCCCGCAATCTGAGAGCCCGATGCCGTTCCGCTCACACGGTCGACTTCGATGACGCCCGTGGAGTACAGCAGCGGCGAGCCCGATCCCGCCGTCGAAAGCGAGCTGTTCGCCACCGACACGTACCCGCCGCCGCGGTCCGTGGCCAACGCGGCGCTGTGCTGGCCGGCGGTCTGGATGCTCAGATTGTTGCCGATGATGGTGCCGCCGTAGGTGGCGTCGAGCCCGCGCGCGTTCCCGCTTTGGCTCGTCGTGGAGATCTGGCTGTCGTTGATGTACGCGGTGCCGCCATCGGTGGCAAACACTGCGTTGCTGCCGGCAGACGAGGTATTGACCGAGCTTGAATCCACGTACACGTTCGAGCCGTCCCCCACTGCCAGAAGCCCGGCGTTCGTTCCGTAGAAGTTGCAGTTGTCGGCGTTCGTGCTGTCGCCCGACTTGTTGACGGTGGCATTGGAGAGCTTGAGCGTCCCGCCGTTTTGCGCAAGCCCTGCGTTCTGGTCGGTCGCACTCGACTCGACGGTCTCGCCCTCGACATCCGCCTCTTGGCCGTCGGCGGTCTTCATGGCGCTGTAGCTGCCGCGGTAATCGAAGCTCTGCGTGTCGGCGCCACCGCCCGGGCCACCCTGCCCGCCAAGGCCACCTTGCCCATCCCCCGGCATCTCGGGAGGCGTCGAGCCATTGCCCTGGCCCTGTGCACTCGACTGGCCCGGAGGCGTCGACGCGGCAGCGTCCGCCGCGAACGCGCTTGCGGGCACAGCGCTCACGACGAGCACCGTGGCAAGTGCACCTGCCGCAAGCTTCTTCCAAAGCGGGGTGAAGCCGAGCGTCTTTTGTCCTTCTGCCATAATCGACACCTTCCAAACACGTGGTTGCTCTTGATGGCCCCACCCTACAGCCCCAAGCTGAAAACAGACTTAAAGGCCCTCCTCATGCTCCTTGCCCTGCTCCCCCGCCGCGCTGCGCCACCAGCGGGCGCGCATGGAACGCGGCACGGTGCGAAACGCCCGCCGCAGCCCAAACGATTCCGCCAGCGCACCGGCATCGGGCACAAGCGAATCCGCCTGCGCGGGACGTTCCACAAGCGCGAGCTTGCGCTCGTGCGACAGGCACTTGATGCGGTACTCGAGCTTGGATGCCGCGGAGCGCCCGTGCGTCTGCCAGACCATCTCGAGCGCCACGACCTTGCGCGTGCGCGTGTACTTGGCACCGGGCTCGCGCTGCGAGAGGTGCTCGCGCAGGCGCCGGACGACGTCCGTCGCGATGCCCGTGTACAGCGAGCCGTCCTCGCAGCGCACAACGTAGACGTAGTAGACGTCGTCGCCCACGAGGCGTTAATCCTTCGCGTTGGAATCGGACTCGAGCTCGGCGAACTTGGCCTTCATGGTGGGATTGCCGCGCGTGAGACGCTTGACGGTGAGCTTTTCCGCCTTGTCGTTGGCAAGGCGCAGCTGACGCTCCGACGACGTGAGCGCATCGCGTACCTTTTGCAGATGCGTGATGGTCTTGTCGATCTCGTCGATGGCGGTCTCGAACTTGCGGCTTGCCGTCTCGAAGTTCTTGCCGAACTTCTCCTTGAAGTCGTTCAGGCTGTTCTCGAAGTTGGTGACGTCGATGTTTTGCTGCTGGATCTCGGCGAGCTGATGGCGGTACTCGTTGGCGTTGCGCGCAGCGTTGCGCAAGATGGTGATAATTGGGATGAAGAACTGCGGCCTGATGACGTACATCTTGGGGTAGCGGTACGAGACGTCGACGATGCCCGTGTTGTACAGCTCACTGTCGGGCTCGAGCAGGCTGACCAGCACCGCGTACTCGCAGTGCTTGTTGGTGCGGTCGCGGTCGAGCTTCTTGAAATGGTCCTCGTTGCGCTTGTGGTGCGTGGCCTCTTCCTCTTCGTTTTTCATCTCGAACATGATCGAGATGACCTCGTTGCCGTCGGCATCGAGCTCGCGGAAGATGTAGTCGCCCTTGGT
>JBJEHP010000115.1:0-10655 GCA_051876145.1 Coriobacteriales bacterium
CTGCCGCACCTACGACGAGCTCCCGCAGGAGGCCAAAGACTACGTCGAGCGTCTCGAAGAGCTCGTCGGCTGCCGTATCAGCATCGTCACGGTCGGCCCCGACCGCGACCAGACCATCATGAGAGGATGGGAGTAGGCCATGAATATCCTTCTGCTGGGCTCGGGCGGGCGCGAATGCGCCATCGCCACCTCGCTTGTCGCCTCGCCCCACTGCGACGAGCTCTTCGTCGCACCGGGCAACGGCGGGACGGCGGGCATCGCGCACAACGTGGCGCTCGATGCCGAAGACGGGCAGGCTGTGACGCACTTTGCCCAGGAGCATGACTGCGAGCTCGTGGTCATCGGCCCCGAGGCGCCGCTTGTCGCCGGCGTTGCGGACGTCGTGCGCGCTGCGGGCATCGATTGCTTTGGGCCCGGCGCGGCAGGTGCGCGCGTGGAGGGCTCCAAGGACTTCTCGAAGCGCCTCATGATGAAATACGACCTGCCAACAGCAGCCTATGGCACGTTCACCGATGCCGATTCCGCCTTTGCCTACCTCAACGAGCACGGCGCGCCGATCGTCGTCAAGGCCGATGGCCTCGCAGCCGGCAAGGGCGTCACGGTCGCGCAGACCAAGGAGGAGGCCGAGGAGGCCATCGTCGAGTGCTTCGACGGTCGTTTTGGCGCCGCCGGTGCGACGGTGGTCATCGAGGAGATGCTGACGGGCCCCGAGTGCTCGCTGCTCGCCTTCACCGACGGCCAGACGGTGCTCCCCATGGCGCCCGCGCAAGACCACAAGCGCGCTTACGAGGGCGATACCGGCCCCAACACCGGCGGCATGGGCGTGTACTCGCCCGTCCCGATCGTCACCGACGACGAGCACGAGCAGATGGTCGACATCATGAACCGCGCCGTCGCGGGCATGAGGGCCGAGGGCATCGACTACCGCGGCGTGCTCTACGGCGGCTTCATGCTCACCCCGCAAGGTCCCAAGCTGCTCGAATTCAACGCGCGCTTTGGCGACCCCGAGACGCAGGTCATCCTGCCAAGGCTGAAGACCGACCTCGTCGAGGTCATGCTCGCCACCGCCGAGAAGCGCCTGGACGAGGTCTCGCTCGACTGGCGCGACGATTGGGCGGTCAGCGTCGTCCTCGCGAGCAAAGGCTATCCGCTCTCCTACAAGAAGGGCTTCGAGATCACGGGCATCGACGAGGCGGAAAAGCTCGACGGCGTGCACGTGTACCACGCGGGCACCAAGCTCGACGGCGACAAGGTGCTCACTAACGGCGGACGCGTGCTCAACGTGACGGCCCTCGGCGAGAGCTTCGAGGCGGCGCGCGACCTCGCGTACCAGGCATGCGACCTCATCGACTGGGAGGGCAAGACCCTGCGCCGCGACATCGGCGCTCGCGCCCTCAGGGGGAGAAGCGCATGGGACTAGGCATCGAGGGCGAATGCGACGAGGGGCTGCTGGCACCCGAGGATAATCCCGCGCTCGACGAGCGCATCGTCAACTCGCGTCCGGTGTTCAGGGGCGGCTTCCTCAACGTCGACGCGGTCGACATCGTGCTCCCCAACGGCAACGAGAAGGTCCACGAGGTCATCCGGCACCCCGGGGCAGTTGCAATCATCGCGCTCGACGGCGAGGGGCGCATCTTGCTCGTGCACCAGTACCGCACCGCGCTCGAGCGGGTGACGATCGAGATTCCCGCAGGCAAGCTCGACCCGGGCGAAGACCCCGCCGAGGCTGCCGCGCGCGAGCTGTCCGAAGAGACGGGCTATAACGCGGGCCGTATGGAGTATCTCGTCCCGATTGCGACGGCCGCAGGCTACAGCGACGAGATCATCCACCTGTTCATGGCGGCGGACCTGACGCCGGGCGAGGCGCATCCGGACGATGACGAGTTCGTCGCGTCGGAATGGGTGCCGCTCGACACGCTCATCGACTCCGTGCTCGACGGGAGGATCGAGGACTCGAAGACGGTGATCGGGGCGCTTATCTGCGATTCCCTCCGACATAGGATGTAATGAAACGTGCGCGGGGCTCACGGCGGGTCCCGCGCGTCGACTAAGAGAGGTCTTGACTATCATGGCTGACGAAAAACCGCTGGTTGGCATCATTCTCGGATCCAAATCCGACCTGCCCGCCATGGACGGCTGCAAGGAAATGCTCGAGAAGTTTGGCGTCCCCTACGAGCTCGTGATCCATTCCGCGCACCGCAACCCGGACGATGTGCGCGCCTGGGCCATGAGCGCGGAAGAGCGCGGCATCAAGGTGATCATCGCGGGTGCCGGCAAGGCAGCCGCCCTGGGCGGCGTCGTCGCGTCGTTCACGCCGCTGCCGGTGGTGGCAATCCCCATGAAGACGAGCGACCTCGGCGGCATGGACTCCCTGCTCTCCACCGTGCAGATGCCGACGGGCGTGCCGCTGGCGACGGTCGCCATCAACGGCACTAAAAACGCGGCGATCCTTGCCACGCAGATCCTGGGCGTGGCGCTGCCCGAGTACCGCAGGGCCATCGTGGACTACAAGAAGGAGCTTGCCGAGGGCTAGCTTCGAAGGCTCGAAAAATACGCTCGAGAGAGCCGCGGCAGATGACCTGCCGCGGCCCTTTTTCTGTAATGAAGGGGTCGATAGAGGGTCGGAAAAGGGGCTCGGATGCCGCCTGCACTGGCGTCCTGGAGGCGATTGGAATTCGTCCCCGTAGAGCAGTAAAACGCGATAATGCAAAGTTATTAGCGTTTGTCAAGTTATGGGTATTGTTTGTAGCCAATTTTTAAAACCGCAGGTCAAAGGCTTGCAAGCAAAATCCGCGTTCACAGGTCCTCCACATACGTTTGCGCTTCGAACGCGGTTTCGCGTAGCCTTTTTGACCATTATGAAGCATTCAAACGCAGCACGACTCATCGCGACGCTCGGCATTGCCGGCGTCATGGCATTCGGAAGCTTGAACGCTCCGATGGCAGCGCTCGCCGACGAGCAGGACTCGCAGAGCGCGCAGGACACGAGCGGCCTCGTCACCGCCGTCACACGCGACCTGCCCGGTCAGCTCATGGGCAAGGTCAATCAGATCACCGAACAGCAGTGCAGCATGGAAAGCCTGCTCGCTGCCGGCAGCGCGGTCGATGCAGACGCCTACCGTGCGACGCTTCCCGACTCAGTCTCGTGGAAGAGCTGCGGCGTGAGCACCTACGGCCTCGGAGACGGGCTCATGGGGTCCAATTGCTCCGACGGCTCGAAGGTCACCACGACGTCCATGGGCGTCGCGCACAAGACGCTGCCGCTCGGTACCTCGATTCAGATTTCGTACAACGGCAAGGTCGTCAACGCGACCGTGCGCGATCGCGGGCCGTTCGTGGCGGGCCGCGACATCGACCTGCAGCCCGCCGTGGCAGGCGCGCTCGGCTTTAGCGGGGTCGGCAAGGTCGAGTACCGCGTCCTGTAGCCACCTCACGTGAAGCCCCTCGCGGTCAGGCATATCCAGGTCAAGCGCGGCGCCCTCGTCCTCGAGGTAGTGGCACCCGTCTCGACGATGCGCGTGCCGGCAGACGCCGCGCGCCGTATGCTCGAGCTGCTCCCCAACCTCGCGCACCACGTCTGCGTGAACGACAACGGCGACACCTTCGGAGACGAGATCGCGGGCACCGAGGTCGCGCATCTGCTCGAGCACACCGTCATCGAGCTACAGGGGAAGGCGTACGCGAGCTGGGGAGCGAACCGTCCGCTGTTCACGGGGCGCACCTCCTGGAAGAAAAGCCTTGCCGAGACGCGCTCGACGGGCGAGTCTGTCATGCTCACAACCGTGACGTTCGTGAATGATTTCGTCGCGCTGCAGGCTGCCGAGTCCGCATGCGGTATCATCGAGTGGGCGTACGATCCCGATACACACACCGCGCCTGACATTGCCGCGCTCGTCGATCGCCTCGCGCAGCTGGTCTGAGCGCGCGCTGCACCTGCCTGTGCGGCGTGATGAGAGGAGCCGAAGCGTGTCCTACAAGGTTGCTGTACTCATCGACGACGCTTCCTGCACGAGTCCGCTCGCGCACGAGGCACAGCTCAACATCTGCGACGCGCTCGAGCAGGCGGGGCACGAGCCCGTCTTGTTCGAGGCAAACCCCCAGCTCACGGCGATGCTGCGCCACGAGCGCCCCGATGTCGCCCTCAACGCGACGAGCGGCAAATCCGCCGTCGACGGGTCGATACAAGCGCTCATGGACCTGCTCGGCATCCCCTGCATCGGCAGCTCGGCGAGCATCCTGCGCCAGGCGTGCGACAAGAGCGCGCTTCCGACGATGCTGCGGCGCTTCCAGTTTGGAGAATACGGCGACGCCGACTTCGTCTTGGGCGTGAGGGTCCCCAAGAGCGTCTACGAGGGGCTCGGGGCGTCTCAGGCGCTCGACCTCATCGCGCGCCGCATTCCGGCGGGCTATCCGCTCGTCGTGCGCGCCGGCCACCAGGGCACCAACGTCAAGCCCATCAAGGTCGACGACCCCGCGCAGCTCGGGGTGGCGCTCGCGATCGTCTACGATGCCGACCACGACGCGCTCGTGGAGGAGTGGGTCGACGGCGTCCATCTTGCGGTGGGCGTGCTGGGGCACGGCCCCGAGGCGTTTGCCCTGCCGCCGGTCGAGCTCACCTTCGACGAGGACGGCACGACGGTGGCCACGCATGCTCCCGTGCGCATGGAATCGCTTTCGGGCGACGAGGCAAACGCGCAGGGCATCCGCAGCGAGATAGAGCGCGCCGCGCTCGAGGTGCACCGTGCCTACAGCGCCCGCGACCTCTCGTGCATCGATATCATCTGGGACGGCGCGAGCGCGCGCGTGCTCGAGATAAACCTCGCGCCCTCGCTCGCACCCTCGTCCGGGTTCACCCTTTCGTGCGCTGCTGCGGGCATCAGCCTGAAGGCACTGCTCAACGAGCTCATCGAGCAAGCGATTGCTCGCGGATAACAAGTGGAGGAACATCATGTACTGTTTTGAGAAGCTGGCTGACGGGCTGTACTGGATCGGCGGAGAAGACGCGCGCCTCGGCAAGTTCGAGGGCCTGCTCCCCGTGCCGTACGGCATGTCCTACAACACCTACCTCATCAAAGACGAGAAGACGGTCCTCATCGACACAATCGACCGCGCGGTCGAGGAGCGCTTCCTCACCTCGCTCGACTACCTGATCGGCGACGGCACGCTCGACTACATCATTACCCAGCACGCCGAGCCCGACCATATGGCCACGCTCGGGTCGGTCGCCGCGCGCTACCCCGAGGCGAAGATCCTCGCCTCGGCCATGTGCAAGCGCATGGTCTCGCAGTTCTTCGACGACGAGCTCGCCGCGCGCGTCGAGGTGATCGACGACGGCGACACGCTCGAGACGGGCAAGCGCACGCTCAAGTTCCTGAGCGCGCCCATGGTCCACTGGCCGGAGGTCATGATGACCTACGACGCCTACGACAAGACGCTGTTCTCGGCGGATGCCTTCGGCATGTTCGGCAGCCTCGACGGGCGCCTGCGCGACATCGACCGCGACTTCGAGCAGGACATGCTGCCCGAGATGCGCCGCTACTACGCGAACATCTGCGGCAAGTACGGCGCTCAGGTCGACGCCATCCTCGACAAGGTCGAGCCGCTCGACATCGCGCGCGTGTGCACGTTGCACGGCCCCGTAGTCGAGCACAACGCCGTGCCGGCGATCCACTCCTACCGCATCTGGGCGGGCTACCAGCCGGAGGTCAAGTCCGTTGCGATCATGTACGCGTCCATCTACGGTGGCACGCGTGACGTGGCAGAAAAGCTCGCGTTCATGCTCACCGGCCTGGGCGTCGAGGGTGTCAAGATCTACGACGTCAGCGAGGTCGACGCCAGCTACCTGCTCGCCGAGGCCTACCGCGTGAGCAACGTCGTGCTGGCCTGCGCGACCATGAACATGGAGATGAACCCCAAGATGGCCGACCTGCTCGAGGTCTTTGCGACGCACGGCCTGAAGAACCGCAAGTTCTCTCTGATCCAAAACGGCTCGTGGGCACCGCAGGCCGGCAAGCGCATGCTCGAGGCGCTCGAGAAGGTCCCGGGCACGCAGATCGTCGGCGACATGTTCACGATCAAATCGCGCATGAAAAACGAGCAGGAAGGCGACCTCGAGAAGCTCGCCCAGGCTATCGCCGAATCTGTCGGCGCCGTCGTGACGGCATCCGAGGTGGAGCAGCACGAGAAGGCTCCCGAGGCAAGCCCCCTGCCCGCGGGCTTCGTGCCGCCTGTCGCCCCGCCCAAGATCAACGACCCCTACGGCGCGGGGGCGGCAACCAAGCCGACCCAGGTCATCGAGGTCTGGAAGTGCACGTACTGCGGCTACCAGGTCGAGGTCCCGCAGGGCACCGATATGTCGAACTTCACTTGCCCGGTGTGCCTGAAGGTTGGCATGTTCAAGAAGGTCCGCGAGAAGATCGTCGAAGTCGAATCATAAGGGCGCGGACTGTCACACGTGCGGCATTTTGACCTGCCGCGCGTGGGGCAGTGATGGTACTCTTAGAGCTGCTAGATATTCGTTTTGAAGCGAAGGGCGTGAACATAATGAGCAAGGCTGTTTCCTTTATCGCAGGTGCCGCTGTCGGTGCGGTCGCAGCGCTGATGCTGAGCCCCAATTCCGGCGAGGAAAACCGCAGGATCGTCACCGAGAAGGCCGCGTACTGCAGCTCTCATGGCAACGAGCTGTTCCAGCAGGCAGCTGATGCCGTCCGCGACAAGGTCAAGGGTGCTCCCGAGGCAAGCGTCGCAACTGCAGACGATATCAGGGAAAAGATCAACGCCGCCCGTGACCGCATCGCAGAGCAGGTCACCCGCAACCAGGCAGCCCAGCAGGTCGAGGCAGACGTCTCCGACGTCGCCGCAGCGGAGTAGCGCGCCCCTGTGACGCCTGTTTGCAGTAAAGGCGTGATACCCGCATGATCACAACGACCCAGATAGGAAAGAAGCGCGTCTACCTGCGCAACAAGAAGGGGCGCCTGAAAAAGTTCGGCAAGATACGCGCGGTGGTGTTCCACCCGTCCAAGCCGCAGGCCATCGGTGCCGTCATCAAGCGCCCCGACTTCCTTTTGATGTTCAAGCGCAAGGAGCGTTTCGTGGCGCTCGACCGGTTCAGGCAGGTCGAAGGCGGCCTGGAGGTCGTCGACCAGGCCGATTCGTGGGATACGGCGGCGTGCAAGCGCATGGGCGTCGACTACGATTCCTGCATCATCTGGGACTACATGCCCATCGTGACCGACGCCGGCCGCGAGCTCGGCAACATCACCGACATCGCACTCGACGAGAACACGTACGCGATCGACCATGTCGACATCGCGCCCAACAGCCTGAACCGCGCGATACTCGGCAGCGCGAACATCCCTGTGAACATGATCCGCGGCTACAAGGACAACGCCATCGTCGTCAAAGACGAGATCGGCGAAATCGAGGAGACCGGCGGCGTTGCCGCGAAGGCGGGCGAGGCGTGGGCAAAGACCAAGCACACCGCGGCGACTACCGGTAAAAAGGCGGTGGACCAGGCAGGCGAGGCCATCAACGATGGCGCCTTCGCCGCTGGCGAGGCCGTGGGCACCGCGCGCGCCAAGATGAACGAGGCCTTCGATGCCCACGAGGCCAAGAAGGAGGAGCAGGCTGCCCGAGGCGAGCGCACCGGCGTCGACAAGGCGGCAAACCTCTTTGGCAAGCAGCTTGGCAGGGCCTCGCACATGTTCCAGGACTTCAAAGACGAATACGACAAAGCCGCCCACGACAAGTAGGCACCCATGGCCAAACGCGACAGGAAGCGGTACCGGCGGCACGCGAAACGCCCGCATGGCGCGCGCCTCGGCAACTACCCTTCTGGAAAGATAGAGATCACCCGCGCTGGATACGGCTTCGTCGACACCGAGGAAGGCTCGTTCTACATCCCGGCAACCCGCACGGGCGGTGCGCTCCCCGGCGACATAGTCGAAGTGCGCCCGAACCCGCCGCATGAGGGAAACAGCAGCCGCCGCTCGGCATCGGTGAGCCGCGTGCTGCATCGCGCGACCGACTTCGTCGTGGGCGTCTTGGAGCTTTCCGACCCGCTTGCCGTCGTCGTGCCGCAGGACCCACGCATTCAGCACGACCTGTTCGTCACGCTCGAGGGCGCGCCCGAAGTGCACGACGGCGATGTCGTGCTCGCCAAGATCACGACCTTCCCCAGCAGACACGCCTCGATGGAAGGCTACATCGTGGAGGCGCTCGGCCGCGCGGACGCCCCGGGTATGGACGTCGACATCGTCATCCACAACGCCGGGCTGTCCACGGAGTTCTCGCCCCAGGCGCTCGAGCAGGCACGCGGGCTGAGCGCCGACATCGAAGGCGCGCTGCAAGAACCCGACCGGCGTGACCTACGCACGCGGACCGTGTTCACGATCGACCCGGTCGACGCGAAGGACTTCGACGACGCCATCTCGCTCGACCACGTCGAGGGGCTCACCCGGCTCGGCGTCCACATCGCCGACGTCTCGAGCTACGTCGAGTGGGGCAGCAGCATCGACATCTGCGCGCGCGACCGCTCGACGAGCGTGTACCTTGCCGACCGCGTGCTGCCCATGCTCCCCGAGAAGCTCTCGAACGACATCTGCTCGCTGCGCCCGGGCGAGGAGCGCCGCACGATGACCTGCGACATGTTCCTCGACGAGCGCGCCCGTGTCGTGCGCTACGAGATATTCCCGAGCGTCATCTGCAGCTCGCGCCGCTACAACTACGACGAGGTCCAAGAGATCCTCGAGGGCAGGCAAGACGATGCCAACAAAGGCAAGCTTTTCGAGTTCCACGAGCTGGCGGTCAAGCTCGCCGCACTCAGGGACGCGCGCGGCGGCCTCGACTTCGACTCGGTCGAGGCAAAGCCCGTGCTCGACGAGATGGGGCACCCCATCCGCATCGACCTGCGCGTGAAGACGGATGCGACTTCCATGATCGAAGAGGCCATGATCCTCGCCAACGAGACAGTCGCCACGCATGTCTTCAAGCAGAAGCTGCCGCTCGTCTACCGCGTGCACGACGCCCCGCGCGCCTCCTCGCTCGAGGCGCTGCTGCCCGTGCTCAAGGAGCTCGGATACCCCATCGAGGGTCTGGGCGGCGGCGCGCCGGCGGCATTCCAGCGCGTGCTCGAGGCGGCGGCCGGCCGTGCGGACGAGACGCTCGTGAACTACGTCGTCTTGCGCTCGATGGAACGCGCGCGCTACAGCGTGGAGCCGCTTGCGCACTTCGGGCTCGCCTCGGAGCACTACTGCCACTTCACGAGCCCCATCCGCCGCTACCCCGACCTGATGGTGCACCGCCTGCTCAGAGACCCGCGCGCCATGGAGGGGCAGCTCGAATGGCTCGCGCGGCACGCCTCCAAGATGGAGCGCGTCGCCGAGGAGGCCGAACGCGACAGCGTCATCCTCAAGATGTGCGAGTACATGCAGGGGCATGTGGGGGAGGTGTTCGAGGGGACGATCTCGAACGTGTTCGCGCGCGGCTTCTACGTGCGGCTCGAGAACACGCTCGAGGGCATCGTGCGCTTCGACGCGCTCCACGACGAATACCACCAGTTCGACCCCAAGCTCCAGACGCTCATGGGCGAGGAAACGGGGCGCACCTACCGGCTGGGACAGCAGGTGCGCGTGCGCGTGCGCGCCGTGGACCCGCGCGAGCAACGCGTCGATTTCGAGCTCGCCTAAACGCTTTCCCAACGCAGCTCTGAGGGCGCTTGTTAATCGCGTGAAATGGGGTGCATATTCTCGTGTCGGTGGTACCCTATACACTCCATGGAGGCGCACCGTTGCCCCCGTGTTTCGTAATACGAAGGAGAATCGTAGAACATGAACCTCAATCCTGTCGTCGTCATCCCCACGTACTGGTGCGGGCGTCGCACCGCTCATTCAGTCGACCGCGGGCCTTTGTATGATCACATGACTCCCATCGACAAGCAGGGCGAACTGCCGCGCTGCCTCGACTCTTTGCGCCAGGTCGTTGGCCTGGGGCGCATCATTTTGCTCGTCGTCTCCGAGCCCGGCATCGAGACGCAGGCCGAAGACCGCGTACGTGCCATGGCAGACCACTTCCGCGACCTGAACATCACAATCGTCGGCGAGACCGGCCAGCGCTACATCCACCGTCGCTTCGATCAGCTCGGCATCGGCGCGCTCAAGGACATGGCGTGCCTGTCTGGGTACGGCGCCGTGCGCAACATGGGCCTGCTCGCGGCCTCCATCTTCGGGCACGACACCGTCATCTTCCTCGATGACGACGAGGTCGTCACGAGCCCTGACTTTCTGGAGCGCGCCGTGTACGGTATCGCCTACCAGACGCCGGGCGGCTCGGTCATCACGGCAAAGACCGGCTACTTCTTCGACCGTCAGGGAAGCCCCCTGGCAGACGAGAAGGTCCCGTGGTATGACCGTTTCTGGAACAAGGCGCACGGGTTCAACGAGTACATCTCGAAGGCGCTCAAGGGGCCGCGCCTGTCACGCGCGAACACCGCATGCGGCGGCTGCATGGTGCTGCATGCCGACGCGTACGGCAGGGTCGCGTTCGACCCGTGGATCGCGCGCGGAGAAGACACCGACTACGTCTTGTCCGCCCATATGTACGGGGTCGACGTGTGGCTCGACAACCAGCTGAGCGTCCAGCACATGCCGCCCGAGGAC
>JBJEHP010000116.1:0-10536 GCA_051876145.1 Coriobacteriales bacterium
ATCCGGCCTTCTCCAGCAGCTCTTCGAGCTCGTCGGGCGGGTAGACGGTCATCCCGTCGATCACGTCGACCATCTTGAAGTCATCCTCATGCGTGCCGTCGGCCTCGTTGCAGACCATGAACGTGCCGCCCGGCTTGAGCACGCGCCTGACCTCGGCCAGCGAGCGCACGATGTCCGGCCAGAAGTAGATGGTCTCGAATGCGGAGACAAAGTCGAAGCTGCGGTCCTTGAACGGCAGGTCGGCAACGTCGGCGAGCTGCACGCGGCAGCGCCCCTTCTGGATAGCCTCGGCGCAGGTCTTCTCCGACATCTCGACGCTCGTCTGCGAGTAGTCGACGCCGGTGACCGTCCCGAGCGGGCTACGTTCGAGCAGCCGGAGTAGGTTTGCCCCTCCACCGCATCCGACGTCCAGGATCTGCGCACCCGGCTGCGGCGAGAGCTGTGCGAAGCCCCACGCGGCAAGCTGTTCGTGGTGGCCTTCGTTCATGCGCTCGAGCATCCGCACCCCGCCCTCGCCCTCGGGGAACTTCGCATTCTGGTAGAACCGCTTTTCCTCATCGTCCATGGTGGGATGCCTCCTTCTCGAATGTGCAATCGTTCCTCACACCATACCTGCCACGGCGGCGCGCGCCAACATCCGCAGCGCAACGCGAAGGTGCCCGAACGGCAACGCTCCACGCTCGCAGCAGCGAAAAAAGGCTAGCGGTCGAGCTTCGGCGGCTCGATGAAGGCCACGACGCCGCCGGCGACCTGCCAGTCCCTGACGACGCGCAGCACGCACAGGTCCCCCGAGTGAATGGAGAACTCGTCGAACGGCTCGGTCATGAGGGTGGCCACGAGCTGATGGTCGTCGTTGACGTACTCGAGGCGTGCCCACGCGGCTTCCGGCACGGTGCCGGCCCAGCGCAACACGACGAGGACGTCGTCGGGATGCTCGAAATCGCGCAGATGGTCGAGCGCCCTCACGCTGCGCGTGTCCTCGCGCTCACGCGGTGCACGGTACACCTCTCCAAGCAGGGCGCAGCGGTCTTCGAGCTCGAGCTCGGGGTAATCGCAGGGGCGCGCCAACAGGAAATGCTCGTAGGCGCAACCCCAGGCGCTGATGTCCAGGCCCTTGGTCATGTCGAGCGAGCGCACCACGCGGTGATCGTCTCTGTCCACCGTGGCGGCCACGTGGAACCTCAGCTCGCCTTCCGCATTGACGAACGGCACGGCCAAAACGGCAAGCTTCCCGTCATCTTCTTGGGGCTCGACAAGCGCGCTTTCCTCCCCCAGTAGATCGAGCGCGGGAAGGCTGTCGACGATCACGGGATTGAGCAGATAGCTGTCGAGCGGCGCATCTGCAAACGCATCGCCCATGACGCTGAGCATGAGCGTTTTGAGCTCGGAGGGAAGCGGCTCGGTGGTGTTGCGGGAGTTGACGTAGGCGGCGAGCACGGATGGGTCGGGAAGCGGTCCGCCGAGCAGCGCATCTTCCACGTCGCCTTTCGAGACGGCGTAGATCTTTTCGGAAGCGTGGATGGGGTATCCGTTGAAGATGAGCGTCGAGACGGGATCGGCATCGGCATCGGCACCCGTGCCGCCCTGGGCATGCAACAGCCCCAGGTCGCGCACGCTCTGCTGCACGGTCTGGCGATCTTGCGAGACGGCGAGGGCGAAGTTGAACAGGCTCGTGGCGACGTCGTTTTCGCCGCGCTGCATGGCAATGCTCGCCCAGCAGCGATACACCTGCGCCATGTCGCGCGCGAGGTACGCGACCTCGAACGCTTCCCCTGCCAGCTCGTCTGCCCGATCGTAGTCCTCGTCCTCGAACGCGATTCCGATCTGGCCGAAGAACGGCTCGGGAAACGCGGGGTTGAGCTCGGCTGCCATGGCGAGGTGCTCGAGCGCCTCCGAGCGCTGCTCCATCTCGTAGCAGATGTTGCCGTACACGACGAAGAAGTGCGAAAGGCCCTGCGGCAGGAAGCGCAGCTCGTCGGGCGAGCCTTCGAGAAGCTCGCGTGCGAGCTTCTCCTCGAACACGCTGTTGCACGACAGTGCCCGCACGCCCGCCGGCACCCCGTCGAGCCACTCCCGGCGGTACTTCTCCTCGAGCGCGGCGCCAATCTTTCTCCCACGCTCAAGCTCGCCACGGTCGAGGAGGTCCTCCATACGCGTCGTGAGTACCGCAAGCTCTTCGGCACTGCCGTGCTCAGAGTACTTCTGGCACCGGTACGGCACGGTCCAGCCGTCGCGGTACGTTTCGCAACCGAACATGAAATCGAGGGCGTCGTCTGGCGCAAACAGCGGGTCGACGGCCACGAGGCGGCGCTCGCGCGTGCGGTGCATGCGCGCGCATATATCGTGCATGATGTCGAAGACGCTCGCGAAGCCCTCGAGAATGCTCGGGACGAGCTCGTCTTCGCCAATCTCAAACGAATACAGACAGCACGGCGTGGGACGTGCCCCCTCCACCTGGCGCTGAGGCAGCTCGCGGTACAGGCCGTTGACCTGGATGCGTTTGACCCAGGGCGCCTTGGACTTGACGAGACGGGCGGAGTAGATGCCCATCCTGCACGCGAGCTCCGCATGACGGTCGTTGAGCCCCTGCTCGTCAAGCTCGATCGACGCGTACTCGGGGTAGCGTGCCAGGTCGTGATTGGCGCAAACGAGCGGGAACAGGCCACGGGCGGGCAGGAACACGTTTATCCGGGCGAGTTTGCGCTCGTAGTCGAAGCTGGCGGAAAACTCGTACCTGAAAGGAGAGAGCACCTTGGCGCAGGCATCGTCGATCTCTCGTGCGCACGCGTCGAGGTCGCCCTCCGAACGGCGGCGGAACCATTCGCACAGACGGTCGAACACCGCGCGCGGCAGCACGGACGCAGGATCTTGCCGCGCGGCGTTTTCGTAAGCCTCGCGCATCTCCTTGAGGTGCTCCTCGGTCTTGTCGCTTTCCACCGAGATGTCATTCGAATCTGAGAAGGAACCGAACCAGACGCGATCCGAGAGCATGTCGCGCTCGTAGCGAGACACGGGCTGGCACGTCCCCGAATACAGGCGCTGCATGAGCAGGAAATCGTACTGCTCGGCAAAGGCGACCTGGGCATTCTTGCGCGCCTCCAGGTACGCGAGCCCAGGATGCCCGTCGAGGCGGTGGTTGAGCGCCCGCACGCGATAGGTCCCGTCTTCCGGCTCGTAGATGTAGTGGTAGTCGGGCAGGCTGTCGAGCGAGAGCTCGGCGCAGATGGAAGAGTACCATTCCTCGTTGCAGCGCGGCTTGGCGAGTGGATCCTCCGCCGCCCCGTCGCCGCTCGCATCTGCAGGTTCTTCCAAATCGGAAGACCCGCACGCGAGAAAGCGCGCCTGCGGCTCTGCGGCAGTCCGGTTGCCCATGAGCTCCTGGAAAGCCGGCTCCCGCACGTACGAGGGCGTGGGCGCCTTGAACGACTCCTCGAGCAGGTGGCATGCGAACTCTGCCGCCTCATCGTCGAGCAGCACCTCGTCGAACTGCGCGAGGCGCTCACGCGGCACCTCGATTATCGTCATCTGGTGGACTTTGAGGTAATCGCACGTCGCCGCGAGCGTGAAGAAGCGCCCGCCTTCCACGCACGCGAGGCGCCACGGGTCGTCCATCGACTCGGGCGCCACATGGGCATGGTCAGCGAACACCAAGACGCGGATGCGCTGCGTCGGCGGCCACAGGGCGCGCGAGCCCACGATGAGCACGTCATCGCCGCGCAGCTTGGTCCCCGGACTCATCTCCGCGAATGCCGACTGGAAGAGCCTCCCCCAGGGACCTTCCTTGACATCGTAGGCAAACGCCGTCTTGCCCTTGAGCTCCTCGAGCGTGAGGTAGGAGACCTTCTTCTGCGGTTGCTCGTCCCAGAAATCGTCCAACTCGCCCATCCGCCTCACTGCTCCTCGACGTAGACGTCGATGGAGATTTCTGCCCAGCGGTTGTGGACGTCGATATCCTGCACGCGCGCGTACAGCGACTGCCCCTCGTCGAGCAGTTCCGAGACGACCTCGTTGTCAGATTGCGGGATATAGCCGACGCGCCGCCCCGCCTTGTCGAGAATCGCCACGGCACGCGAATCTGCCTCGTTGAAAGGCTCGCGCCACAGCTCGAGACGCTCCTGCAGAGCAAGGCTGTCGACGACTTCCTCGTAATTGTCGATGTGAGAGGTGCCCGCGATGCGTGTGGCGAGTATCCGCACGGGGGTGCCCGCCGTCTTTTCGGGCGTTACGGACGCCCGCCTCTCGGCGGCACGTGCAGCCTTCTGCGAGGGCGAGAGCACGCCCTTGCTGTCCAGGCCGAGCTCGGCAATCTTTTCGGCGAGCGAATCGCGCATCGTTTCCTCCCCTCGGGTAATCTTTCCCCACTATACAACAAGACGGGGGCCGCCGTACGCAGCTCCCGTCTTGTCGATGCAGCTCAATGCCGCTTTTTTATGCGTGCGCTCACGCTTTCGCGGTGGACGAGCGCATGATCAATTTGGACACTTTGCTCGTGTATTCCTCTTTGGACATTGCCGGCTTGTCCTCGTTGTCGATGCCGAAGTAGCGCAGCGCTGTCGTGAACACCGTGCCTATGCAGGCAACGGCGCAGAATTCCGGGTCGAGGTCGGCGGCAAACGAGCCGTCTTCCTGCCCGCGCGCGAACTGCTCGGCGATGATCGCGATGAGACGCGTGTCCACCTCGTGGATCTTGTCGGACCAGTCGCGCCCCTCGCGCCAGATGACCGACAGGTAGAAGCGGGCAAACTGCCAGTTGCCGACAACGACCTCGGCAAACGCCTCGAGCATGCGCCTGAGGGCATCCGAGCCGCTCTGCGCGCGCTCCGTCTCCTGCACGAAGCGCTCGATGAGGTCGTTGATGCCATTCTCCAAGATCTCGGTGGCAATCTCGCCTTTGCTCTTGAAGTGGTAGTAGGCAAGCCCTTTCGAGACACCGGCTTCCTTGGCGATCTGGTCGATCGTCGCCTCGGCGTAGCCCTCGCGTGACATCACGTTGAGGGCGGCGTCAAGCAGCGTCCGCTTGGTCGCAGCAGCCTTCTTTCCGCGTGTTCCCAGTGCCATAGCCCGCCGCCTCTAGTCTTTGTTGATCGCGTCGGTCTCGTAGATGAACTTCACATGGCCCTCGGTGCCGGACGTGATGCCGCAGAAGTTGTTGTAGTTCTTGCCGGCCTGGACGATGGCCTTGGTCTTGTCGGCCAAGCTTCCCAGGTTGCCGGAGAAGGCGTCGACGATCTTCTGGACCGCCTGCTCGTTGAACTGCTGCAGGCCATCGGAGAGCTGGACAGAGCCATCTGCCGCCTGCTGCGCGCCATCGGCAAGCTGGGAGGCACCATCAGAAAGCTGCGCGGTACCGCCCGCGAGCGTCTTGGAGCCGGCGAGCAGGGCCGCAAGCCCCTGGTCGAGCTGGCCGGTGCCGTCGTTCAGCTGCGTCGCGCCATCGGAGAGCTGCTTGGCGCCCGCGCCGAGCTGCTGGGAGGCGTTCGTGAGACCGGTCGAGAGCTGCGTTGCGCCAGCGTTGAGCGCCTGCGCACCCTCGACGGCGGAGGTCAGGCCGGTGCCAGCAGAGCTTTGCGTGGAGGCGGTGCCAATTACCTGGTTGTTGAGGGCGCTCACGTACTGGTTGAGCCCCGCAGCAGCTTTCTGCGCGCCCGTCTGCGCCGCGGTGAGCGTGTTCGTAGTGTCGGTGTCCAGAGTCCCCAGAGCGGTCTCGAGGTCTCCCGCATGCGTTGCAAGCTTGGAGGCCGTTGTGGAGTTTCCGAGTTCGTCGAGGACGCCTTTCAGCTTTGCCTTCGTCGTCGCGTCAGTCGTGCTGTTCATAATATCCGTGAGGGAGGCGACAAGGTTCGTATTGTCGGTCTGGAGCTGACCAAGATCTTTCTTGAGATCGCCAGCTGCAGTGGATACCGCCTGCTTGTCCTTTCCAAGCTGTTGGGCCGCTTGATCATTCGAGGCGCTCAGCTGAGCTGCAATCCCCGCGATACCGGGATTCTGCGCCGTACCGTTTCCGTTGGCAATGAGCTGCACGCCGCCAATCGCCTTGTTGAGTCCGCTCTCGAGCTGGCTCGAGCCTGCTGCGAGCTGATTCGCGCCGTTGATCGCCGTCGAGAAGCCGCCGGTCTTGCCGCTGAGCTCGCCAACGCCCGCCACCAGCTGCTCGGTGCCGCTCTTGAGCTGGGCAGAGCCCGCCTTGGCGTCTCCCAGCTTGTCGCTTAGGGTCGCAGCGCCCTCGTCGACCTGCGTCGCGCCGTCTTTCAGGCTCGAAGCGCCCGTGCTGAGCTGCTGCAGCCCGTCTGTGAGCGTGGCGCCGCCGTCGATGAGCTGGTTCATGGCGTCTTGCATCTGGTTGAGCTGGTCTTGGATGTTGCCGGCGTTCAGGTTGTCGACGTCGACATCGCCAAAGAAGTCGCTCGAGACGAGCGTGAGCATGGAGTCTAGGCTGAAGTCGGTCGCATCGGCCTCGATGTCGACGGAACTTGGGATGTCGAGGTCGATCGAGTCGTCCAGGCCGAGCGATTCCTTCAGGCCGGGCATCGCGTAGCCCGCGATGAGATGGCGGTCGCCGTCGTCAATGACCTTCGCGTTGTCGGTCGTGACGTTGGTGAAGTTGTCGTTGTCCAAGATGAGGCCCGTCATGGCGAGGAACGGCGTGTACACCGTCTGGCCGTCGACCGTCTGCTTGGAGTTGTTCGTGTAGGCGATGTGGATCTTGACGTGGCCGGTCTTGCCCGAGATCTCGTCGGGCGTGACGTCCTTGCCATCGAGCTGATAGCTCACCTTGATGTCGACCGGCGCCTCTTTGGTGGTCGTGCCGCGGTAGCTGATGTCGCTGCCCTTCGCGTCCCACACCGTGCCCTCGGAAGACTGCGTGAACTCCTGGTCGCCCTCGACGTTCTCGATGTCGGTAAGGTCGGTCTGGTCCTGCAGCAGCTGTGCGCCGTTGCCGTTGGTGAGCGAGTTGCTGACGGTCTGGTTCTTGACCGAGCCGTCCGCCTTCTGGAACACGTAGACGGTCTCGCTCTTCTGCGTTGCGGCCTTGCCGCTCGAGTACGCGAGCGAGCTCGTCGTCGACTGCCCCTGCTCCTGCGGCGTCGCCTGCGCGTCATCGGCGGACGCCGTCGTCACCGGTATTCCCGCCGTGGAAAACGCCACCGTCATGCCGAGCAGCGCCGTGCCCGCCAGGGCAAGGCCCGCGGTGTTGAAAACCCTCGTCGGACGGCTCGCATTCTGTTTGGAATACGCGCTCACGCTGCTGAGCCCGTCGTTTTTCTTCGTCTTCATTACTCTGCCTCCTTGCCAGCAGTAAGTTCCAGCTTCTCTTCTTTCATCTTTGCCTTGAGGTCCTTGAAACCATAGGTCGAGTGGATGATGAGCTTGTCGAACAGCATCAGCATCGCCGGCAGTATGAACAGGACCGACAGCGTACTGACGAATGCGCCACGTGCCATGAGCAGGCACAGCGAGCTGATGATGCCCATCTTGGAGTACATCGCGACACCGAAGGTCGCGGCGAAGAACGATGCGCCGCTCGTGACGACGGCCGGGAAGGAGAACCTGAATGCCCTCTCCACGGCCTCGCGCTTGGCGATGCCACGTGCTCGTTCGCGCTTGTAGCGCGTCGTGAGCAAGATGGCGTAGTTGACGGTCGAGCCGAGCTGGATGGTCGAGATGCAGATCGGCGCGATGAACACCATCGAGTCGTTCATGTAGTACGGCAGGCCGAGGTTGATCATGATGGCGAACTCGATGACGAGTACCAAGATGAACGGCAGGCTCGCGCTCCTGAACACGATCAGCAGGATGAGGAGAATCGCGATGATAGAGATCGCGTCGACCACCACGAAGTCGTGGTCGGTCACGTTGATGAGGTCCTTGGTCGCCGGCGCCTCGCCGATGAGCGTGGCGTTGGGGTCGTATTCCTTGATGATGGACTGGATCTCGTCGCACTGCGCGTTGACCGCGTCAGTGGAGGGTTGGTACTGCGAGTTGATGATGATGAGCTGGTGCCCGTTGCTCTTGAGCGAGCTTGTGACCTTGCTCGGGAGCAGCTGGTCGGGCACGAGGCCGCCCTTGACCGAGTCGTAGCCGATCGCGTACTCGACGCCATCGACGTCGTTGATGCGCTTGAGCATCTCTTTTGCCTTGGGGTGGCTCATATCGGCATCGCACAGGACCATCTCGGTGGTCGAGACGTTGAAGACCTCCTTGAGCTTCTGGTCGGCCGTGTGGAACTGGATCTTCTCCTCGGGGATGTTGTTGTTGGAGCCCGTGACCATGTTGGTGAAGTCGTAGTAGACCGGCTTGTTCATGAAGCCGTAGCCCGCGGGGATGAGCACCACGATGAAGACGACCAGAAACGCCGCGACGGCCTTCTTGCTCGTGATGGCGTGCGCGAGCTTGGGCACATCGGGGATGATGCGCTTGTGGTGCGTCTTGAGCATGGGCTTTTCGAAGGTGAGGATGAGCGACGGCAGGATGGTCACCGAGGCGATCAGGCCGAAGATGCAGCCCTTCGCCATGACGATGCCGAGGTCGGCGCCCAAGGTGTAGGACATGAAGATCATGGCCAAGAAGCCCGCGGTCGCCGTCATCGCAGACGAGAAGATGGACGTCAGCGTATCGGCGATGGCGTATCCCATGGCGATGCGCCCGCCCTCGCCGGGGTACTTCCTCAGATTCTCCTCGAAGCTGTTCCATAAGAATATCGAGTAGTCCATGGTGACCGCCAGCTGCAAGACCGCGGCCAGCGCCTTGGTGATATAGGAAATCTCGCCCAAGAAGATGTTGGAGCCGAGGTTGTACAGAATCGCCATGGCGATGCTGATGAGGAAGATGAACGGCGCGAGGAACGAGTCGGTGCACAGCAGCAAGATGACGAGCGCGCACGCGACGGCGACGGCGACGTACTTGGCCTCTTCGTCCTCGGCGAGGTTCTTCAGGTCGAGCACGAGGGCGCTCATGCCCGAGACGAACACGTTCTTGTCCGAAATCTGGCGGATCTGGGCGACGGCGTCCATCGTGGAACCGGCGGACGTGCCGCTGTCGAAGAAGACCGCTATGAGAGAATCGTCCCCGTTCTTGAGCTTGTCCAGCAGCTCGGCCGGAACCGCCTGGTCGGGAATCTGGGCCGAGGCGATTTCTCCGTACGAGATGGCGTCGGCCACATGGTCGACGTTCTTGATCTCGTCGGTGAGGTTCTTTACCTGGGTGTCGTCCATGCCCTCGGTGACGATGAGCGAGAACGCGCCCTTGCCGAAGTCGTTGAGCAGCACGTCCTGACCCTCGACCGTGTCCATGTCCTTGGGCAGGTACGTGAGCATGTCGTAGTTGATTCCCGTGTTGAGATAGCCGAATATCGACGGGATCAGCAGGAGAATGCCCACGATGAGGATTGGAACGCGCAGTTTGACGACCGCTTTTCCAAATTTGTACATACAACTCCCTCCAAACATTCACTGGGGAGAATAGTATGCCTTTTTTGACTGACTGTTTAGTTTTTTGTGGAGTTTTTTGACCGTTAGTTCAAATTTGTGGAAAAGTCGGCTATACGCGGCGGCGCGAGAGGCGCATGAGAACGCCTTATTGCCCGTGGAAAGATAGAAGGCGGCAGTTTAGAACAGCGAGGGCTGAGAGAGCTCGGAGGCGGGCACGCGAACGAGCTGCACACGGGAGGGCTCGACGAGCGAGGCGATATCCCCCGCGAGCCAGCGCTGCGCGTCATCGGGTGAGAGGACGAGCGGCATGCGGTCGTGGACGGGCGCGACCACGGCATTGGGAGGCGTCGTGACGATCGAGCAGTGCCCGTCTTCGAACACGCCGCCCAAAAGCAGCGGCCCGCCGTTGCTGAAGGCATAGCTTGACGCGCCCCTCTTGCCCCTCTCGAAAAACGCCGCGACGGGCACGATACAGCGGTGCTCGCGCAGCGGGAGCTCCCACATGTTGCCGCCGGCAAGCGCAGACTCGAGCCGCGTGTTGAAGACGGGAGACGCCTGCCAGCTCACGGGAAAGCCCCACGACATACGCTGCGGGCGAAGCGCTCCCCCCACTTCGCTCACGACGGTGAGCACGGATCTGGGCCGTGCGTCGGCGCGGTCGAAGAGACTGGCCTGCCAGCCGGGGTCGGCCGGCAGGGCCCCGCCCCGCTCGAGCTGTTCGACCACGCTTCTGACCTCGTCCCACGAGAGCAGCTTGACGCGTCCGCACATCTTGACGCCCCTGCCCTAGCGGGCGCCGTCGCCCGAATCGAGGTCGGAGAGCTGCGAGAACATGCGCTGAGACGCGATCTGCTCGTAGCCGCTGCTCGGCTTCGCGTAGTTTGCGAAGGGGTAGATGGAGATGCCGCCGCGCGGGTAGAACATCCCGCGCACTTCCAGGTACTTGGGGTCCATGAGCGCGACGAGGTCGTCTCTGATGATGTTGGTGACGTCCTCGTGAAAATCGCCGTGGTTGCGGAAGCTGAACAGGTATAGCTTCAGGCTCTTGCTCTCCACCATCTTCACGTTGGGCACGTAGTTGATGTAGAGCGTGGCAAAGTCAGGCTGC
>JBJEHP010000117.1:0-2804 GCA_051876145.1 Coriobacteriales bacterium
CAGTCGGGAACCGAGAAGTCCGTGATCTCGGGCGCCGAGTCCTCCATCTTCAGGCTGATGTCCTCGAACGCGTCGTCTTGCTCGAGCGAGACGACGCCGCGCTTGTACAGCTCCAGCACGGCAAGGAACGTCACCACCACGAGCTCCGGCGTGGGATTGTCGCCCACGAGCTGGTTGAACGTGCGCGTCTTGCGGCGCTTCATCGTGCGGTAGATACCCTCGACGTGCTGCTCCATCGAGATGGGCACGGCTGCGATGTGCTCGGCCTCGAGTAGGAACGTGTCGCGACGCGCGGCCAGGTCGGCGCAGATGACGGCCAGCTCGTGCAGGGTCACGTCCTTCAGGTAGTCGGGCATGAGGTTGAGGAACTGCGGCTCGAGTCCCGCCTGGCGCGGGTGCATGTGGCCCTCGTTCTCGAGCCTGCTGCCCAGCGCCGCCGCCGCGTTCTTGAACTGCTTGTAGGTGACGAGCCGCTCGACCAGGATGTCGCGCGTCTCCTCCGGCGAGAGGTCGGAGAACTCGTCGTCGAGCTCGAGATCCGGGGTGCCTTCGTCGGGCACGAGCGAGGCCGCCTTGATCTGCAGCAGGGTCGCCGCGACCACGAGGAAATCGCTTGCCACGTCGAGGTCGAGGTCCTTCATGTGCTCGACCTCGTCGAGGTACTGGTCTGCGATCTGCGCGATGGAGATGGCGCCGATGTCGATGCGCTGGCGCGACACGAGGCGGAGCAGCAGGTCGAACGGGCCCTCGAACGCCTCAACTCGTACGCGGAATGACACTGTGCCTGACCTTTTCTCGATTGCTCCGACTCGTCTGCTTTCGAGTCCGTATTGTAGCGGTTTGCCGCCGCATCCGCGAAACCGCCGCGCCAAAGGCGCGCCGCGCAGACGGCTAGCGCGGCAGCATGAAGTGCGCGAGGTTGCCCGCCGTCGCGTTCAAGTACATCCCGATGATGTCGACGTTCGTGAAGTACGGGAGCACGAGGACGAGCAGCAGCAGGATGAACATCGAGTACTGTTGGATCTTGTAGTAGGTGTGAAGCGCGTTGTCGCTTAGCAGCGGCGCGATGATGACGCTGCCGTCGAGCGGCGGCAGCGGGATGAGGTTGAAGAACGCGAGGCACAGGTTGACCTGGCAGAAGTACACGCCGAAGTACCACACGTAGATCGCCAGCTCGGGGATGACCAGGTACAGGTAGTTGCCGAGCCAGGCGATGCCGGCCCCCACCACCGCCATCGCGAGGTTGGAGACGGGCCCGACGAGCCCGACGATGACCTCGCCCTTGCGGACGTCGGAAAAGTTGTTGGGGTTGTACGGCACGGGCTTGGCGTAGCCGAACATGATGCCGAGCCCGCCGCTCAGCACCGAGGTCGCGATGAGAATGCCCGGCAAGATGATGGTACCGAACAGGTCGACGTGCGCCACGGGGTTGAGCGTGAGGCGCCCCGCGTTCTTGGCCGTGTTGTCGCCGAGCTTGTAGGCCGCGTAGCCGTGCGCGCACTCGTGCAAGACGATCGCGGGGATGAACGCGAGGACCATGAGCGCGATGAGCACGACCTGCTGGAACACGTTTCCGCTGATCATTGCTGAGCTCCTGCCTGCTTCATCTCGTCTTCGACCTTGGCGGAGAGCTCGAGCCATTCCGCCTCGTTGGCGGGCATGCGCACCTTGAGCTCGTTGTACTCCTCGAGCGCCTCGGAGAACTTCTCCTTGTCGGCGTACAGGCTCTCGTCCGCCATGAGCTCGAGGAGCTCCTTGTTGCGCTTGTCGTCGCGCTCCATCTGCTCTTCGAGCTGGGCGATGCGCGCACGCTCCTTCTTGAGCTTGCGGTAGACGCGGTTGCGGGCCTCTGCCTCGGCGCGCTTTTGCTCCTTGCTCTTGGGAGCCGAGCCCTTCGTGGCCGCGCCCGTGGCAAGGCCTGGGCGCTTGCCCAGCTTGTTGACGGGCACCGTGCCCTTCGCGTCGCGCTTGGCCTCGGCCTTCGCGGCGTTGGCAGCGCGCTTTTCGGGCGAGTCCATGGTGTCGTCGCGGCGCGACATGCGGTGGTTGACCTCTTCGGCCGTCATGGTCGGGTTGCCGTTGATGTCGACCTGCCCCGACTTGTACAGGAAGTAGTCGTAATCGCCCTGGTAGTCGGTCACCTGCCCGCCGTCGATGTAGAGGATGCGGTCGGCCACGGAGCGGATGAGGTGCCGGTCGTGGCTGATGAGCACGACCGTCCCCTGGAACGCCTGAAGCGCCTGCTCGAGGATGTCGACCGAGCTGATGTCGAGATGGTTGGTGGGCTCGTCCAAGCAGAGCAGCGGCGTGGGCTGGACGAGCATCTTGGCCAGCGCGAGACGCGCCTTCTCGCCGCCGGACAGCACGCTCACCTTCTTGTCGACGTCGTCCCCCTTGAACAGGAAGGCGCCGAGCAGCGTCTGGACCTGCGTGCGCGTCCAGCCGGGCGCTGCGTTGTCCAGCTCCTGGAACACCGTCTTGTGCAGGTCGAGCTCTTCGAGCTGGTGCTGCGCGAAGTACGAGACGTGCACGTGGGTGCCGTTCACGACGTTGCCCACGTCGGGTTTGGACACGCCGGCGATCATCTTGAGAAGCGTCGACTTGCCCGAGCCGTTGGGCCCGACGAGCGCGATCTTCTGGCCACGCCAGATGGTGAGGTCGAGGCCCTCGTAGACGTGCTTGTCGCCGTAGGACTTCGAGACGTTTTCCAGGTGCATGACGCAATCGCCCGTGCGCTTGGGCTGCGGGAAGTCGAAATGCACTTTCTTCTTCTCTTCGGGGATCACGATTCGCTGGATGCGCTC
>JBJEHP010000118.1:0-2789 GCA_051876145.1 Coriobacteriales bacterium
ATCTATGTGCTCGCGCGCTGCTTGAGCGGCATCGCGAGCATCTGCTTTGCGGGCAGCAGCGACGAGGGCATGGTCGCGAGCTTCAGGCTCTCGGCGTCCAAGCGGGTCTGCGTCATCGTGCAGACGATCGAGGCGCTTGCCTGCGTCGTCGTGACGGCGGTTCTCGGCGACGGCGTCGTTTTGGCTGCTATGATGGTGATTGCACTTCTGGTGCTTGCTTTGGTCCACGGGTTTGCCCGTCGGCAATTCGGGGGCTGGAGCGGGGACATCGCGGGGTTCTTCTTGCAGACATGCGAGCTCGCGTTGCTCCTGTGCCTTGTTGTCGTGCCGAAAGTGGTGAACTTGATTTGATAGTCGTGATCGGGGGGATTGCCTCCGGCAAGAAGACGTGGGTCCGCTCTTTGGGGTATGGCGAGGAAGAGTTCTCCGACTCTCCCGACGACCCGTGCCCTGTCATCTACAACATCCAGGACTCGATTTTCCTCGGGGCAACCGACGAGGACCTGCTCGAGCAGTTCGCGGGCAAAGAGGTGGTCATCTGCCCCGAAGTCGGCTGCGGCGTCGTCCCCGCCTCGAGCGAGGACCGCGAATGGCGCGAGCGCGTGGGCAGGCTCACCAACAAGCTCGCGAACAAGGCGGACTGCGTCGTGCGCGTCGTCTGCGGCATCCCGATGGCGCTCAAAGGCGAGCTTCCCACGAGGCGCGTGGGCTAGATGCCGTTCGATTTGCAGCTCACGTTGCTGCGCCACGGCCGCACGAGCGCCAACGAGCGCCATCTCTACGCGGGCTCGACCGACGTCGCCTTGAGCGATGCGGGCATATCCGACGCGCGGCGCTCGGGCATCTGCGATTCCTGCGGGCTCGTCTACGTGAGCCCGCTTGTCCGTGCGCGCCAGACCGCCCACATCTGCTTTCCAAATGCCAGGCAGGTGGTCTGCGATGGGCTGCGCGAGATGGACTTCGGGGCGTTCGAGGGGCGCAGTGCCGACGATATGGCCGACGATGCGGACTACCGCAGGTGGGTCGACAGCAACTGCACGCTGCCGTGCCCGGGCGGCGAGTCGCGCGCGCAGCTCATCTGCCGCGTCTCGAGAAGCGTGGAAGACATCGTCGCCTCGTCTGCCGCGCAGAAAAGCCAGAGCGCCGTGATCGTCGCCCATGGCGGCACCATCATGGCCGCGCTCGAGGCGTTCGTCCCGCGCGGCGCGCAAGACGGCGAGTTCCGCTACTTCTCGTGGCAGGTCGGCAACTGCGGGGGCTATCGGGTGCGTGCGCACCTCGGGCAAGACGGCCTCGTGTTCGCCTGCCCCGAGCGCTTCGATGCCCTGCGGGACATCCTCTAGGCTGCTTCGTCTGCGCGAATCGACCGCTACCAGAATTCCTCCCCGGTAATCGTTGGCTACAGGCGTCATCTTGTTCCAAAATGACAAGTCACGATGACCAACGTCTATATCAGATGGCTTTACTGATTTTTGCCAATGGGAGGCTGATGAACACGCCATGAATCTTATCGTTCGCGAATCTGGAGACAGAAAGACGATAAGCGTTCCAGAGGGCAGCACCGTACGCGAGGCGCTCCTGTCATGTGGCATCAACCCGGGCGGCACCTGCAATGGGCACGGCGAATGCTGCCACTGCGACGTCTTCATCAAGGACGGCAGGGGGCTGTTCTACACCCTCGCGTGCCAGACTCCCGTGACCGACGGCATGGAGGTCGCGAGCGTCCGCACGCGCGACATCGGCGAGACAACCCGCGGGCTCGCCCCCGTCTGGCGCTCCGACGGGCAGGGATGGGGCTATGGCCTTGCCATCGACGTGGGGACGACCACCATCGTCTGCCGCCTGTACAACCAAGAGACCGGCAAGCTGATCAACACGGTGCGCCGCGCCAACCCCCAGCTCGTCTTTGGCGCCGCCGTTGCTAAGCGCATCGAGGCGTGCATCGAGGGCAAGCTCAAGACCATGGCAAAGCTGCTCGAAGAGGTGCTCGCCGAGATGACGGGCACGCTCGCGTCCGAGGCCGGCATCTCGCCTTCGGATATCAACGACATCTCCATCTGCGGAAACACCGCCATGGAGCTTATCGCGGCAAACGTCGACCCGACGGCGCTGAGCGTGGCTCCGTACATGCCGCCGACGCTGTTCGGCGAAGAGATCGACTACCTCACGCTCGTCGACAGCGACATCACGGCGGGCACTGCGTACTTCGCGCCGTGCATTTCGGGCACGATTGGCGGGGACATCACCTGCGGCCTGCTCGCCATCGACATGGCGCGCTCGAACGAGCTCACGCTGTTCCTCGACCTCGGCACGAACGGCGAGATGGTGCTGGGCGACAAGCACGGGATCCTCGCCTGCGCGACCACCGCGGGCTCGGTGTTCGAGGGTGCGAGCATCAAGTACGGTGCCCCCGCGTATCAGGGGTCCATCTACAAGGTGCGCTATGTGAACGGGCAGCTCGTGACGAGCGTCATCGGCGGCGAGGAGCCGCTGGGCATCTGCGGGAGCGGTTTCATGGACGCGCTCGCCATCATGCTCGACTGCAACATCCTCACGTCCGATGGGAGGATTCTGACGGCGCCCGAAGCCGCGTGCGTGAGCAGCTGCGGGCTGGAGAAGTACCTGTGCGTGGAAGACGGCGAGCCGTGCTTCCGGCTTTCCGAGGGCATCTCCATCACGCAGCACGACATCCGCGTGTTCCTGCATGCGAAGGCGGGGCTTTCCGCCGGCGTCAGGCTCATGCTCAAGAAGCGCGGCGTTGCACAGGACGATATCCGCAAGATCGTCTT
>JBJEHP010000119.1:0-2783 GCA_051876145.1 Coriobacteriales bacterium
AGCGTTCCCGGGCCACCCTCATTTATGGCGCGAGGGGCCGTGGGTATCGTCTCACTTTGACACGAGGGGCCGTGGGTACCGTGCCATTTTCGGCGCTGCTAGCACTGGAACACGCAGTGCGCGATGATGACGATGACCGTCGTGAGGATGCCGGACACTGCAAGGGCAACTCCGGACATCGCGCCTTCGAGCTCGCCCATCTCGATGGCCTTGGTCGTGCCGACGGCATGCGAGCACGCCCCGATGGCAACACCGGTCGCGATGCGGTTCTTCACGTGGAAGATCTTCGCCATGAGGGGCGAGAAGATGGCGCCGAGGATGCCCGTGATGATGACGGCGGCAACCGTGATCGACGTGATTCCGCCGAGCTCCTGCGATGCGGCGATGGCAATGGGGGTCGTCACCGATTTGGGGATAAACGAAAGTGCCATCTCGCTTCCAAGCCCAAGAACTTTGCACAGCGTGTAGGCGCTGACCATCGATACGACGGAGCCGACCAGGCAACCCGCGACGATGGGGATGAAGTGCTCCTTCAAGATCTGGCGCTGCTTGTAGACCGAGTAGGCAAGCGCGACGGTTGCCGGTCCGAGCAGAAACGAGAAGATGGAGACGCTCTCCTCGTAGGTGTCGAGCGGGATATTGAAGAGCGTGAGCACGAGGATGAGCCCCACGAGCGTGACGAGCAGCGGGTTGAGCAGCGGCGTCTTCACTTTCTTGTAGAGCAGCACGCACAGCTCGAACACCGCGACGGAGGCGATGGAGCCCACGAGGAGCATGAGGGCAAAATGGGTGCTCGGCAGGGTAAGGTCGATGGTGCCGTCGGCGGCAAGGATAAAAGGTACTTGCATTGTCGGTTCTCCCTTACGCGCGCGTTTCTGCGGAGGGGGAAGCCGCACGCTTTTCTGCGACGCGGTTCATGAGGCGTGAGGTGGCAATGACGGTCGCCGAAGTCGCAATAAAGACGATGACGGTGGTGACGATGCACACGAATGCGAACTTGAGCGCGCTGTCTTGCAGGAGGGTGAAGCACCCCATGATGCCGACGCCGGCGGGGATGAAGAAGATGGACATGTTGTCGATCATGTAATCGCACGCGCCGCCGATGTGCTTGCCCTTGAGGACGCCCGTGGCGAGCAGGATGAGCAGCAGCGCCATGCCGACGATGTTGCCGGGGATTGCGATGGGGAGGTAGCGGGAGATGATGCAGCCGACTTCGTAGATTGCGATCAGAACGACGAGCTGGGCGAGGATGATGCCCGCGCGCTTGAGCTTGCCCAGAATCGTGTGGCTTTCCGCCTCGGTAGTGGGGGAGTCGGAAAGCGTGGACTCGTGCACGTTGTGCGCGATGTGGCTGCCAGCTTCTCTCAGCGTCTCCGTTGCCTTTGCCGTGTTCGGCACTGCCTTGAACGATTGGGTTGCCTCTTGCATTTGCGCGGTCATTTTGTGTGAGTTTCACTCGATTCATGCTCGTGGGCGGTCAGATGTGTAACGGCTCGAAACGATACTCCTTTTGCGGAAAAATAGTTCGACAATTTTGCATGGGAGGATTATTTTGCGCACGCGATTCCCCTGCGGCAAACGCGTGGCACTGCCACAGCTTCCGTGCATACGTGCGCGACCCCGGCTCTCCTTTGCGCGTGATACCATCGAATCAACATCATCATCGGGAAGGGGATTGCTGTGGAAGACGAGAAGATCATCGAGAGCTTTCACTTGATGTGGGACACGTTCCCCGGGCTGGCGAGGCTCATCGACGCAAACCATACGGTCATTGCGTCTAATCCCATTGCAGAATCGAAGGGTTTCGTCCGGGGCTGCACATGCGCGAAAATGGGGGATCCCGCCTCCCACAGGGGATGCAAGCTCGCCAAGGCACTGCAAAGTGGCGAGACGGTCACCGACAACGAGCTTTCTGACCGAATCCGCGGTTGGATGCCCGTCCCCGGTCATGAAGACCTCTGCGTCCACTTTGCCATACTGCTGCCCACCGAATCCTGATTCGGGAGGCGCCGGCTACCCCACAGGGGCGCCTCATGTTCTGCGAATGCGAGGCTACTGCAGATGCCCGCCCGTTACTGCAGCTCGACTTCGTGGATGCACTCGACGCCGTTTTCTTCGCAAAGCTGTATGAGCTTCTTGTCTAGCGTGAAGAGCGTTGCTCCCGTTCGACGGGCGAGGACGAAATAGAACATATCGTAAGTGGAATGGTTCAGCCGAATGCCCTCGTTCAACGCCTCGATCTGGAGCTCCGCCATGGGGTAGAACTCGTCGATGAGGTCCATAGCAACCGTGAGCATGCTCCCCGCATTGCTTTTTGTCACACTGCCCGTCATCACGAGCTTGCGTAAGACGCTGACTGCCTCGGCTCGGATGAGCTCGACGCTGATTACTTTTTCTTCGACCATCAGAAGCTCTTGAAGCGCGCGTCCGCGATCGCTCTTCCGCAAAATCTCGAAGAGTGCACAGTTGTCCAGGACTACCAACGTTCCTCCCGTGCGGCTGCAATGAGGTCTGCCGTGTCATCGAAGCCTTCGGGCAGATCGAACGAGGGGAGCTTGTTGATGCGCTCGAGGGTTCTTCGCCGTCTCGCCAGAAAGCTAAGCTCCGCTATTTCTGTTTTCTTGCCGGCAGCTGCCGGTGCGAGATGCGCAATTTCAGAGCGTGGCGCTGTCTCAGGAGCGCGCAGGCCAAGGTACTGCTCGATAATGGTGAGAGTTTGCTGCGATATGCTGCGATTTTCCCGCGCGGAACACTCTCTGAGCAGCTCATATGTCTTGTCGGGA
>JBJEHP010000120.1:0-2775 GCA_051876145.1 Coriobacteriales bacterium
AGCGCCTGCCCTCCATGATACGGCCCGTGAACTCGTCGACGATCTTGACCTCGCCGTCCTGCACGATGTAGTCCTTGTCGCGGTGGAACAGGAACTGTGCTTTCAGCGCCTGCTGCAGGTGGTTGGAGAGCTGCCCGGACAGGTCGGAGTAGATGTCGTCGATGCCGAGCAGCGCCTCGACGCGCGCCAGGCCTGACTCGGTCGTGGAGATGGTGCGCTTGGCCTCGTCCATGTCGAAGTCAACGTCTTTCTGGAGATGGCGGACGGCCGCCGCAAACTTGCGGTACGTGTCCGTCGAGCGCGTGCCGGCGCCGGAGATGATGAGCGGCGTGCGCGCCTCGTCGATGAGAATCGAGTCGACCTCGTCGACGATGGCATAGGCGTGACCGCGCTGGACGCGCGAGGCAGGGTTGGAGACCATGTTGTCGCGCAGGTAGTCGAAGCCGAACTCGGAGTTGGTGCCGTAGGTGACATCCGCCTCGTAGGCCTTCTTGCGCTCGGGGGTCTTCGTGCCGTTTTGGATGAGGCCGACCTCCATGCCGAGGAAGCGGTAGATCTGGCCCATCCACTCGCTGTCGCGCTTGGCGAGGTAATCGTTGACGGTGACGATGTGGACACCGGTCCCCGGAAGCGCGTTGAGGTAGCCTGCGAGGGTGGACACGAGCGTCTTGCCCTCGCCGGTCTTCATCTCCGCGATCTGCCCCGCGTGCAAGACCATGCCGCCGATGAGCTGGACGTCGAAGTGACGCAGGCCGATGGTGCGCTTGGATGCCTCGCGGACGACGGCGAACGCCTCGGGCATCAGCTCGTCGAGCGTCTCGCCGTTGGAGAGGCGCTCGCGGAACTCCGCCGTCTTGCCGCGGAGTTCTTCGTCGCTGAGCTGCGAAATCTCGTCTTCGAGATAGTTGATTTCTCCTACTCTGCCGCGGAAGGCCTTGATCTCTTTGCCCGATCCGACGGAGAGAAGCTTGGAAAGAAAGTTTGGCATGTATGTTACCTTCAAAGTTTGGCGTGGTATACGCGGCTACTTTACCACAGGGCCTGTAACGCCACGGTATCGGTGCTTTGGGAGCTGCGGTTTAATCATCAGAGTTCCACTATCCTCGGATCGATGCGCAGAAGCGACGGGTCGCTGACGATGAGGCTGTCGTAGAGCGACTGCATCTCCGCCGATGGGTCGAGCCCCAACTCTGCCTTCATGAACTTGCGGTATTCGAAAAACGTGCGGATCGCAGAGCAGCGCTGCCCCGCTTGCATCTGTGCGCGCATGAGCACCTGGTACACATCCTCGCGCGAGCGCTCCTCGGCCATGGCCTTGCGCGCGAACCAAAGCGCCATGCGCGTGTCCTTGCGCGACAGCGAGAGCTCCGCCCCCGACAGCATCGAGTCCACGTAGGTGGCGCGGTAGCGCTCCCGCTGGCTGATGATGACCTTGTTCTCGGTCTCGTTGATGGCAAGCCCGCCCCGATACAGCTTCTCCAGGCTCATATGTGAGTCGAGCAGGACCGCCGGGTCGGGGTGCCCGACGATGATCGCGCGCGAGAGCTGCTCGATGTCTTCGAGGTCCGATCTGACGTAGCGCGTGTTGATGCGGCAGAAGTCCCCGTTCTTCTCGAGGTAGGGCTCGCCTCCGATCAGCTTCGTCGCGTCACCCCAGACCGAGTAGAAGTTGTCGAGCGCGCGGACTCGCGACAAGTCGGGCCACATCTGCTGCAGCAGCGTCGTGCGCGGCATGCTGCGCCCCTGGTAGATGACGAGGAGCGTGAGCAGGTTGCGCGTGCGCCGTTTCCACTTGGACTCGGGTATGCAGGTCTCCCCCTTGATGACCTCGAACGATCCGAAGACGTTGATGCGGACGGGCTCGATGCCACTTGCCGCGATGCTCTTCTTGCGGGGGCTCTCCAGCGTCGAGACGCGCATGTCCCACGGGATGCTCATGTCCTCGTCGTGCGTCGCCTCGGCGAGCAGGCGCAGGTAGCGCGTGGCGCTCTGCAGCAGCACGACGTCTTTGCGATCGGCGCGTCGCCCCGCCACCCCGAAGAACCCCGTGTTCCAGACATCCCTGATGAGCAGCGCCTCCGAAAACGAGTGGACGCCGGATTTGCGCGTCTCGAAGACGAGTGCGGAGCCGAGCCTCTGCACGAGATGGCGCAGCTCGGCGCTGTCAGCGCAGCAGAGCACGTGGAGGGCAAGCCGATAGAACTGGTCTTGCGCGAACCTGTCGTGGCAAGACGTGAACAGCACCGTCAGGGCGTTCACTTTGTCTTCATCCACTTCCTCGTACACCGCCTTCAGCTCTTCACGCCGATGAGCATCGGTTTCAAACGCCCGCCCCATAACGTTTGGGCCCATCATCGAGACGACCTGGCACAAGAATTCCAGCCCGTTTTCCGGCATGCGCCGCGGCGGCATCTCGAGTGCAGCGTAGAGCCCCGGCCCTCCACAGTCGAACGCGGAAAGCGCGATGCGCGCGAGCGTCCGGAGGGGCCATTCGTCCTCGCCGGCGGACTGCTGCAGGAACTTCTGGGCAAAGTACGCCGACTCTTCCGCATTACCCTCGAGCCCGGCGCACCACGCCCGCATGACCACCAGCTCGCAAAGCTCGCGCCCTTGTCCGGGCAGCGCCATGTCGAGCAACGTGTCGACCAGCGCCGTCTCGTTTCTGTCGAGCAGGCGCCAACCGCTTTTTCGCACCCACGAAACGCACCGCTGCTCTGAGTAGAGCGTCGAGAGTATCTCCTGCACCCGCCTGACGCGATCGTCCTCGACCAGCTT
>JBJEHP010000121.1:0-2755 GCA_051876145.1 Coriobacteriales bacterium
AGCGTGAAGCGCTATTCCGCGCTGCCGCCGGCTTTCTTGACGATCTCCTCAGCGACGTTCTTGGGAACGGGCTGGTAGGAGTTGAACTGCATGGTGTAGGACGCGCGGCCCTGCGTTGCGGAACGCAGGTCGGTCGCGTAGCCGAACATCTCGGACAGCGGGACGAGCGCGATAATCGCGGTCGCGTTGCCGCGGTCTTCCTGGCCCTGAATCTGGCCACGGCGGGAGTTGAGGTTGCCCATGACGTCGCCCATGTACTCCTGCGGGGTCTCGACCTCGACGGACTCCATCGGCTCGAGGAGGACCGGGTCGGACTTGCGCAGAGCGGCCTTGATTGCCATGGAACCGGCAACCTTGAATGCCGCCTCGGAGGAGTCGACGTCGTGGTAGGAACCGTCAACCAGCTCGACGCGCACGTCGAGGACGGGGTAGCCGGCGATAACGCCAGACTGCAGAGCCTCTTCGATGCCCTTCTCGACGGACGGGATGTATTCCTTGGGAATCGCACCGCCGACGATCTTGTTCTCGAAGGTGAAGCCGCTGCCCGGCTCGCCCGGGTACATGTTGATGATCGCATCGCCGTACTGGCCACGACCACCGGACTGGCGGACGAACTTGCCCTGAACGTTGAGCGCCTCGTGACCCGGCTTCTCGCGGTAGGCAACGCGCGGCTTGCCGACGTTGCAGTCGACGTGGAACTCGCGGCGCAGACGGTCGACGATGATCTCGAGGTGCAGCTCGCCCATGCCGGCGATGATGGTCTGGCCCGTCTCCTCGTCGGTGTGGACCTGGAAGGTCGGGTCCTCCTCGGCGAGCTTCTGCAGGCCGATGGCCAGCTTGTCCTGCTCTGCCTTGGTCTTGGGTTCGACGGCGACGTCGATAACCGGATCCGGGAAGTCCATGGACTCGAGGACGATGGGATGGTCCTCGTCGCAAAGCGTCTCGCCGGTGGTGGTGTTCTTCAGGCCGACGACGGCGACGATGTCGCCCGCCTCGCAGTAGTCGACGTCGATCTTCTCGGCCGCGTTCATCTCGAGCAGACGGCCGATGCGCTCGCGCTTGCCGCTGACGGAGTTGTACGCGTAGGTGCCGGAATCCAGACGACCGGAGTAGATGCGGATGTAGGTGAGCTTGCCGACGAACGGGTCGGTCATGATCTTGAACGCCAGAGCGGAGAACGGCGCCTTCTTGTCAGCCTCGCGGGTCTCGGTCTCCTCGGTGTCGGGGTTGGTGCCCTCGACTGCCGGGATGTCGAGCGGGCTCGGCAGGTAGTCGACGACGGCGTCGAGCAGCTCCTGCACGCCCTTGTTCTTGTAGGCGGAGCCGACGAAGACGAGGTTCAGCTCGTTGGCGATGACGCCCTTGCGCAGGGCGGCCTTGAGCTCCTCGACGGTGAACTCCTCGTCCATGAGAACCTTCTCCATGAGCTCGTCGTCGAAATCGGCAGCAGCCTCGACGAGGGCGGTGCGGCACTCCTCTGCCTGCGCCTGGAACTCCTCGGGGATGGCGTCCATGGGCTCGGGGTAGGTCATGCCCTTCTCATCGGCCTTGAAGTCCCATGCGGTCATGGTCGTGAGGTCGATGACGCCCCAGAACTGGTCTTCTGCGCCCATGGGGACCTGCGCTGCGACGGCGTTGGCGCCGAGGCGGTCTTTCATGGTGTCGATCGCGTGGAAGAAGTCAGCGCCGACGCGGTCGTACTTGTTGATGAACGCGATGCGCGGGACGTTGTAGCGCGATGCCTGGCGCCACACGGTCTCGGACTGCGGCTGGACGCCTGCGACGGCGTCGAAGACGGCGACAGCACCGTCGAGGACGCGCAGGGAGCGCTCTACCTCGGACGTGAAGTCGACGTGGCCTGGGGTGTCGATGATCTGGATGCGGTAGCGCTCGCCGTCCTTCTCCCAGTAGCAGGTGGTTGCTGCGGAGGTGATGGTAACGCCGCGCTCCTGCTCCTGCTCCATCCAGTCCATGGTCGCAGCACCGTCGTGGACCTCGCCGATCTTGTGGGTCTTGCCGGTGTAGTAGAGGATGCGCTCGGTCGTGGTGGTCTTGCCGGCATCGATGTGGGCCATGATGCCGATGTTGCGAGTGTCTTTAAGTGGGGTCTTCTTTGCCATTACTTGCTAACACTCCCTACCAACGATAATGCGAGAACGCACGGTTGGACTCGGCCATCTTGTAGACGTCCTCGCGCTTCTTGACAGAAGCGCCCAGGCCGTTGGAAGCGTCCATGATCTCTGCGGCGAGGCGCTGGGCCATGCTGCGCTCCTTGCGGGCACGGGAGAAGCCGACGATCCAGCGGATAGCCAGCGTGGTGGAACGGCGGGAGTTGACCTCGGTCGGGACCTGGTAGGTGGCGCCGCCGACACGACGGGGCTTGACCTCGACGGACGGGCGGACGTTCTCCATGGCCTTCTTGAAGACGCTGAGCGCGTCCTCGCCGGTCTTCTCGGCGACGATGTCGAAGGCACCGTAGACGATGGACTCGGCAACGGAGCGCTTGCCGTCGAGCAGGACCTTGTTGATCAGCTGCGTGACGAGACGGTTGTTGTATACAGCATCCGGAGCGATCTCGCGGCGGACTGCAGCATTACGACGTGGCATAAATCAATATCCTTTCGTAACTTATTTCTTGGGCTTCTTGGCGCCGTAGCGGCTACGGGCCTGTGCACGATCGGACACGGCTGCGGTATCGAGAGCGCCGCGGATAATCTTGTAGCGGACACCAGGAAGGTCCTTAACACGGCCGCCG